>NZ_LZKE01000241.1:0-26045 GCF_001672675.1 Mycobacterium sp. E2327 | reverse complement strand
GGACAGTGCCCACCGAGCCCGGCGCCGGGCTCGGGGCGGCGCCGGGCTCGGTGGGCACTATCCCGGTCGCCGTCGCGCCGGCGCCGGGCCCGAACAGCCCGTTGAGGGCGTCACCCACCGTCGGGCCGTACCCGATCTTGTCGTTGTACATCATCGCCACCCGGATCAACCGCGGGTACGACGAGGCGGCGTCGCTGGCACCCGGCGAGGCGTAGACGGGTTCGACGTAGAGCAGGCCACCCTGGCCCACCGGCAGCGTGAGCAGGTTGCCCCACCGGATCCGGTTCTGGTTGTCGCGCCCGATGACGCCGAGGTCCTGGGAGACCGCCGGGTCGGTGGTGATCGCGTTGTTGGCCAGCTTCGGCCCATTGACCTGACCCGGGATGGTCAGCACGGTGATCTTGCCGTACGTCGCCGGGTCCGAGCTGGCGCTGATGTAGGCGGCCAGGTAGTCACGCTTGAACCGGTTCATCGCGCTGATCAACTGGTACGACGCCGAATTGTCGTTCTTGGCAATGTTTTTCGCGACGATGTAGTACGGCGGCTGGTAGCTGCTGGCGGTGGGGTTCGGGTCCAGCGGCACGTCCCAGAAGTCCGACGTGGAGAAGAACGTCACCGGGTCGTTGACGTGGTATTTGGCCAGCAGCATCCGCTGCACCTTGAACAGGTCCTCGGGGTAACGCAGGTGCTCGGAAAGCTCGGGGGTGATGTCGCTCTTGGGTTTCACCGTGCCGGGGAACACCTGCATCCAGGCCTTGAGGACCGGATCCGACTCGTCCTGCTGGTACAGCGTGACGGTGCCGTCATACGCGTCGACGGTGGCCTTCACCGAGTTTCGGATGTAGGAGACCTTCTTGTCGGGCGCCAGGCGGTTGAACGCCACCTCGGTGGAGTCGGCGGTCGCGGACTCCAGGGAGGTCAGCTCCGAGTACGGGTAGTTGTCCAGGGTGGTGTAGCCGTCGATGATCCACACCAGTCGCTTGTTCACGATCGCCGGGTACACCGCGCTGTCGGTGGTCAGCCACGGCGCCACCGCCTCCACCCGGCGCGCGGGATCCCGGTTGAACAGGATCTTGCTGTTGGAGCCGATCACGTTGGAGAACAAGAAGTTTCGCTCGGCGAACTTGGCGGCGAAAACACTGCGGGAGATCCAGCTGCCGATCGGCACTCCCCCGAGCCCGCTGTAGGTGTAGTTCTTGGTTTCGGCGCTGGTCTCGTAGTCGTATTCGCGGTCGTTGCCGTTCTTTCCGACGATCGCGTAGTCGGCGGACGTGTTGGAGATGACCGGCCCGTAGTAGATGCGCGGCTGGTCCAGTGGCGCCGGCCCGTCGGACACCACGCTGCCGTTGGCGCCGACGACGTTGACGAGGAACTCGGGGTAGCCGCCGTTTTGGTTGGGGTCGTTGGCTATTCCGCGCACCGTGTTGGCCGGCGACGCGATGAACCCGTTGCCGTGGGTGTAGACGCTGTGCCGGTTGATCCAGTCGCGCTGGTTGTCGATCAGCCTGTCCGGGTTGAGTTCTCGGGCCGCGACGACATAGTCGCGCAACGCCCCGTTGCGGTCGAGGTAGCGGTCGATGGACAGCTGGTCGGGGAAGAAGTAGAAGTTCTTGCCCTGCTGGAATTGGGTGAACGCCGGGCTGACGATCGTCGGGTCGAGCAGCCGGATGTTGGAGGTGGTCGCGCGGTCGGCCGCGACCTGCTGGGCGGTGGCCTGCCCGTCGCCGGTGTAGTTGCGGTAGCTCACCTGCTCGGACGTCAGGCCGTAGGCCTGGCGCGTCGCGGTGATGCTGCGGCTGATGTATTCGCTTTCCTTCTGCGCGGCGTTGGGCCGGACGCTGATCTGTTCGACGATCAACGGCCACCCGGCCCCCACGATCAGCGACGACAGCAGCAGCAGGACCAGTCCGATGGCCGGAATCCGCAAGTCGCGCAGCACGATTGCCGAGAACACCGCGGCGGCGCAGATCAGGGCGATCGCCATCAGGATCAGCTTGGCCGGCAGCACGGCGTTGATATCGGTGTAACCGGCACCGGTGAACGGCTTGCCGCCGCGGGTGTGCGACAGCAGCTCGTAGCGGTCCAGCCAGTACGCGACGGCTTTGAGCAGTACCAGCACGCCGACCAGGCTGACCAGCTGGATGCGCGCCGAGCGGCTCAGCGCCCCGGTGCGACCGGACAGCCGGATGCCGCCAAAGATGTAGTGCGCCAAGATGTTCGCCAGGAAGGCCAGGAACACCGCCACGAACATGTAGGACAGCAGCAGCCGGTAGAACGGCAGCTCGAACGCGTAAAACCCGAGGTCCTTGCCGAACTGGGGATCCCTGATACCGAACGTCCCGCCGTGGATGAACAGCTGGACCCGCACCCAGTAGCTCTGCGCGATGATGCCCGCCAGCAGGCCGACGGCCGCGGGGATCCCGATGCCCACCAGCCGCAGGCGCGAGACGACGACGGCGCGGTAGCGGGCCACGGGATCGTTGGTGTTGCTCGGCACGAACACCGGACGGGCGCGGTAGGCCAACGCGAGCCCGGTGAACACGATGCCGCCGACCAGCAGCCCCGCGACCAGGAACACCACGATGCGGGTGACCAGCACGGTGGTGAACACCGAGCGGTAGCCCAGCTCGCCGAACCACAGCCAGTCGACGTAGGCGTCGATCAGCCGCGGACCGGCGAGCAGCAAGACGATCACACCGAGTGCGATCAGGATCAGAATCCGGCTACGCCGAGTCAGCTTCGGCATCCGTGCGGTGGGCCGCATCCCCACTGGCTACGCTCCCTGATCTCGCTGCCCGGTGCTAGAGATTTTCTAGAACGGTCACAACTCTACGCATTGCCGGACGCCGGGTGTGGTCTGCTTGGGCGGTGCTGGAACACAGCGGACGCGCCGGGCCGACAGTTGCCAAGGCGGTGTGGACCGAGGCGGACTTCGATCAGATGAGCTGGCACGACTGTGCCGTGCACGCCGTTGCGGTCGAGCCCGCGCCGCCGCATCCCGGCCGGCTGCTCGTCGACCTGGACTACATCGTCGAATGGGTGCGCCCGTCGCCGCCTGAAGACGCCTTCAGCTTCTGGCTCTGCCCCGCCACCCTGGTGTTCGACGAGGCGTGGGACCTCGTCGGCAACGTCGACCTGCGGGGGTTCAGCTTCGAGTTGTCGCTCGAGGCGCTCGAGCGGTCCGGCCCCGACGAACACGATGCGTTCCGGTGGGCCCTCGTCGGCCACGAGTTCACCCTCGCGCTGTGCGCCACCGGTTTCACCCAATACCTGCGCCGCCCGCCCGTCCGCCGCCCGCAGCAGCGGCTCTCCGTCTCGGAACGAGGGGGGCTCAGCTTCGACCGGCACGGCTACCTGGGCTAGCAGCTCGGGGTCTGGCCGCCCGCCTTGATCGCGTGCAGCGCGTCCACCGCCTGGGCGAGGGTCTCGACCTTGACCAGGCGCAACCCGGACGGGTTGTCGGAGGTGGCCTCGTAGCAGTTCTTCGCCGGCACGAGGAAAACCGTGGCGCCGGCCGAGTGGGCGGCGGCCATCTTGTGGGTGATGCCGCCGATCTGACCGACCTTGCCGTCGACCGCGATGGTCCCGGTTCCCGCGATGAACGTCGACCCGGCGAGGTCGCCGGTGGTGAGCTTGTCGACGACGGCGAGGCTGAACATCAGCCCGGCCGAGGGCCCGCCCACATTGGCGAGGTTGAAGTCGACCGTGAACGGCGCCCACGGCGCGTCGAGCACCGCCACACCCATGAACCCGTAGTCGCGATCCTTGTTCGTTCCCAGCGTAATTTGGGCCGTGCCAATAGGCCCGGCCGGGTCATTTTTGCGGCGGTAGTCGATCGTCACGACCTGACCGGGCTTGGTGTTCTTCAGGAATCCGGTGAACTGCTCGACGCTGGCGACCGGGGTGCCGTTGACCGCGTCGATCGCGTCGCCGGACTTCAGTTTGCCGACCGACGGACCGGGGTCGGTGACGGTCGCGACGGTGACCGCGACCGGGTACTTCAAGAAGCCCAGCGCGGCGTAGGCGGCGCTGTCCTCGGACTGCTTGAAGTCGGCGTTGTTGGCCTTGTCGACGTCCTCGCGCGACTTGCCCGGCGGGTAGACGAGATCGCGCGGGATCAGCTGTTCCTGGCCCGAAAGCCACAGCGTCAGCGCTTCCCCGAGGGTGAGGTCGTCGCGCTGGGACACCGTCGTCATGTTGAGGTGGCCCGTCGTCGGGTGCGTCTCGGTGCCCTCGATCGCGACCACCTGCTTGCCGTCGACCTCACCGAGCGTGTCGAACGTCGGGCCCGGGCCCAGGGACACAAACGGCACCGTCACCACCGCGAGCAGCACGCCGAAGACGACGATCGGCACCAGCGCGACGATCAACGTGAGAATCCGCCTGTTCACGCGCCTACCCTATCCGGCGCCTGCTCAGGCTCGTTCAGCTACGAGCGTGACCACAGATGGCGCGTTGCGTGCCCACGGTGAGTACCGTTGACGTTATGCCTGACCTGCCATTCGGCTTCTCCTCCGGCGACGACCCGGAGCGTGAGAAGAAAGATCCCGGTTCCGGCTCGGGGGGATCCGACCCGCTGGGCGCCTTCGGCATGGGCGGGGAATTTGGCATGGGCGACCTGGGGCAGATCTTCACCCAGCTGGGCCAGATGTTTTCCAGCGCCGGCACCGTGATGGCCGGCGGCAAGTCGTCGGGGCCGGTGAACTACGAGTTGGCGCGCCGGGTCGCGTCGAGCTCGATCGGTTTCGTCGCGCCCATTCCGGCGTCGACGACCAAGGCGATCGCCGACGCGGTCCACCTCGCCGAGACCTGGCTGGACGGCGCGACGGCGCTGCCCGCGGGCACGTCGAAGGCGGTGGGCTGGAGCCCCAGCGACTGGGTCGACAACACCCTGGAGACCTGGAAGCGGCTGTGCGATCCGATGGCCGAGCAGATCGCGACGGTGTGGGCGTCCTCGCTGCCCGAAGAGGCCAAGAGCATGGCCGGCCCGCTGATGGCGATGATGTCGCAGATGGGCGGCATGGCGTTCGGCTCGCAGCTCGGCCAGGCGCTGGGACGGCTGTCCCGCGAGGTGCTGACGTCGACCGACATCGGCCTGCCGCTCGGCCCCAAGGGGGTGGCCGCGATCCTGCCGGACGCCGTCGACTCCTTCGCCTCCGGACTCGAACAGCCGCGCAGCGAGATCCTGACGTTCCTGGCCGCCCGCGAGGCGGCGCACCACCGGCTGTTCAGCCACGTGCCCTGGCTGTCCAGCCAGTTGCTGGGCGCCGTCGAGGCCTACGCCAGCGGCATGAAGATCGACATGTCCGGGATCGAGGAGCTGGCGCGCGACTTCAACCCCGCGTCGCTGTCGGATCCGGCGGCCATCGAGGAGTTGCTCGGGCAGGGGGTTTTCGAGCCGAAGGCCACCCCGGCGCAGAAGCAGGCGCTGGAACGGCTCGAGACGCTGCTGGCACTGATCGACGGCTGGGTGCAGGTGGTGGTCACCGCGGCCCTGGGCGACCGGATCCCGGGCACGGCCGCGCTCAGCGAGACGCTGCGCCGCCGCCGGGCCAGCGGCGGGCCGGCCGAGCAGACGTTCGCGACGCTGGTCGGCCTCGAGCTGCGGCCCCGCAAGCTGCGCGAGGCCGCGGCCCTGTGGGAGCGGCTGACCGAGGCCGCCGGGGCCGACGCGCGCGACGCCGTCTGGCAACACCCGGACCTGCTGCCCGGCGCCGAGGACCTCGACGAGCCGGCCGGCTTCATCGACCGCGTCATCGGCGGGGACACCAGCGGCATCGACGAGGCCATCGCGAAATTAGAGGAAGGCCCCGAGGCTGAAGGCTCTGCCGGCGGCAGCTGATTAGCTCGCGGCCGTTTGCTGGCGGTGCTACGTTGCACACCAGTCGAATGTCGGGCCGACTCTTTGCGAGCGAACATGGTCAGGATTGCCAGCGCGATGCGCACCGCCCTGGCGGGTGGCTGCATCGGTATGGCCGGCGTTTTGCTGGTATCGGGGTGCGGCGCGGCGCCGCCATCGACGCCTGCGGCGACGTCGTCGGCTACCCCCAGCTTCGGCAACCCGCCCGCGACGGCGAAAGCGACCGCAGACGGCGTGTACGGCGACCCGGATGCGGCGGCCAAGTACTGGGTGCAGCAGTCGCTGGAGGACACCTGCGGGCTGGCTTCGGTGGCCGACGTGGTCGGCGAGGTCACCGGCAACGCGCCGACGGAGAAGCAGATCATCAAGCTGGCCCAGAGCACGCCGTCGGTGATCCGCGACGGCCCGATCTACCTGCCCACCGGCGACCCGGGCCACGAGACCGACGCCGGCGGCATCGACATGGCCGACACGGTCGTGCTGCTCGAGCACTACGGCATCAAGTCGCGCATGATCTATGACACGCAGCCGGACCAGACCGGGTTGTCGGCGCTGGAGCAGTACCTCGGTTCCGGCCGCAAAGTGATCGCGTGGGTCAACGGCGGAACCATTTTGAACAGCGACGACCAGCGCACCTCGCCCGATCACTTGCTGGTGGTCACCGGCGTCGACACCAACAACGACACCGTTCACCTCAACGACCCCTATGCCGACCACGCCAACACGAAGGTCAGCATCAAGCGCTTCATGACCGCCTGGAAGGTCGGGCAGAAATCGATCGTCGTCACCGGCTGAAGGTGCGGCCGCGGCGCTGTGGATAACTGAGCCCGGGGTCGCCCGTCGGCCCGGCACTGTTTCCCGCCATCCCTCGGATCCTCGAAGTAGCCCTGCGGTGTGTCGGCATTATTGCCAGATCGAAGGACTTGACGTATGGTTCATCCGTACGCTCGATACTATAGGTATGCATTATTCGCCTAATGGTCTACCTAAGGTTTGGCGACGGAAGGAAGCCGATGAGTGCACTTTCACTAAGCACTGCAGTCCGCGACGAGTTTTCTCTTGGGCATGGCCTTACCTGGCGTGATCCGGACATCGACTGCACGCTGGTCGTTTCGCAGCCGTCGGCAGACCCTGACTTGTGGTCCGAGTATTCGGCTGGCGCCCAGTCCAGCTATCGCAGGCATGGTGTGGAGTGCGCTCTCGACATCGAAGCGCTGCGCAGCGGAGCCGACACCACCATGTTCTTCGCCGTCATCGATGATGACGGACGGGTCGTGGCCGGCGTGCGAGCCAAGGGCCCACTGAGGTCGATTGAGGATGCGCATGCGGTCGCCGAGTGGGCGGGGCAACCTGGCGAACAGGCCGTCCGAAATATGATCGCCGACCGCATCCCGTCCGGGATTCTGGAGATGAAATCGGCCTGGGCGGCCGAGAATTCGGACCGGAAACGTAGTCTTACCCGCGCTATAGCCCGCAGCGGTTTCCATATGATGGTCATCCTTGATTCGCAATTTTGTATGGCCACGGCCCCGACAACCATTCTGAATCGGTGGCGTTCTTCTGGCGGAGTGGTGGCCGCCATTCCGGCGACTCCCTATCCGGACGAACGCTATCGAACCAAGATGATGTGGTGGAACCGGCGTGATTTCTTTAACCACGCGGAACCAGATCAGATTGCCAAGACCATCGTCGAGACGAAGTACCTGCTCCACGAGTTATACCGCCGCGGTCGGGTCGATCCCGTTCATCCCAAGTGGATCACCACCAATCACAACCAACTAATCCGCCCTAGCCGTTCTGAGGTCGCCTGACATCCCCATCGTCGGGCGTCGAAAATCCCAATCCGAAAATCTCAAAGGTCTTGCAATGGATAACAACCCGGATGACGTCTGGATCATGTTCATTACGGATATCGAATCCCGCGACAAATTGCTCAGCTACAGCAGAGGGTCGCAATGGGAGGTGGATCCGAATACCGCCGCGGCGCTGATCTTGGTGGGCGCAGCGGTGAGGTCGCCCACGCCCACCCAACCACAAGAGGGACCCGTCAATGGGGTCAATGGGGTTAATGGGATTGTGGGGGTACCCGCAGCGTCTGTCGAGAGCCCCTGACGTTCGTTGGCCACAACCCGCAAGCGGTTGGGTGCCGGTGGGCCTGTGGATGGTTGAGCGCGGCTCTAGCCGCCGGCCTGGCACATTCTCAACCCATGACCCAGGCCGCCACGGTTTCGCTGTATGCGCTGGACCCGGCGATGCCGGTGCTGCTGCGGCCCGACGGCGCCGTGCAGGTTGGCTGGGATCCGCGCCGCGCCGTGCTGGTCCGTCCGCCGTGCGGCCTGGCCGCGGCCGAGCTGGCCACGCTGCTGCGGTCCATGCGCTCGCCGGTGCCGCTATCCGAGCTGCGGCGCCAGGCCGTCGACCGCGGATTGCAGGACGGTGACGGCCTGACCCACCTCGTCGCGCAACTCGTGCGGGCGGGCGTCGCGACCCAGTGCCGGCGGTCGCGGGGCCGGTCGGCATCGATCCGCGTGCACGGCCGCGGCCCGCTGTCCGAGCTGCTCGTGGAATCGCTGCGCTGCTCGGGGGCCCGGGTCGCGCACAGCAGCCAGCCGCACGCCGCGGTCTCTCCCGGCAGCGTCGACCTGGTGGTGCTGTCGGACTATCTGGTCGCCGACCCACGCGTGGTGCGCGACCTGCACGCCCGCGGCGTCCCCCACCTTCCCGTTCGCGTCCGCGACGGCACCGGCCTGGTGGGCCCGCTCGTCATCCCCGGCGTGACCAGCTGTCTGGGATGCGCCGACCTGCACCGCAGCGACCGCGACGCCGCCTGGCCGGCCATCGCCGCCCAGCTGCGCGACACCGTCGGCGTGGCCGACCGGGCCACCCTGCTCGCGACCGCGGCCCTGGCACTCAGCCAGGTGAACCGGGTGATCGCGGCGGTGCGCGGCCAGGAGGCGGTGCCCGACCCTGCGCCGCCGCCGGCGCTCAACGCGACGTTGGAGTTCGACCTGGGCGCCGGCTCGATCGTCGCGCGCCAGTGGACCAAGCACCCGCTGTGCTCGTGCTAGCCGAGCCGCCGCGTGCAAAGACAACCTATGGTCCGGATCACCGGCCCCACGCGCCGAGCGTCGTGGATGATGGAGACGTGGCAGACATCAAACGCGGCCGCGCTGCGCGCAACGCGAAGCTGGCCAGCATCCCCGTCGGCTTCGCCGGCCGGGCGGCGCTGGGCTTCGGCAAGCGGCTGACGGGCAAGTCCAAGGACGAAGTCCAGGCCGAGATGCTCGAGAAGGCCGCCAACCAGTTGTTCACGGTGCTGGGTGAACTCAAGGGCGGGGCGATGAAGGTCGGCCAGGCCCTGTCGGTGATGGAGGCCGCCATCCCCGAGGAGTACGGCGAGCCCTACCGCGAGGCCCTGACCAAGCTGCAGAAGGACGCCCCGCCGCTGCCCGCCGCCAAGGTGCACCGGGTGCTGGACGCCCAGCTCGGCACCAAGTGGCGGGACCGATTCAGCTCGTTCGACGACACCCCGATCGCCTCGGCCAGCATCGGCCAGGTGCACAAGGCGGTGTGGTCCGACGGCCGCGAGGTCGCCGTCAAGATCCAGTACCCGGGCGCCGACGAGGCGCTGCGCGCCGACCTGAAGACCATGCAGCGGATGGTCGGCGTCGTGAAACAGCTCTCGCCGGGCGCGGACGTCCAGGGAGTGGTCGACGAGCTGATCCAGCGCACCGAGATGGAGCTCGATTACCGGCTGGAGGCCGACAACCAGCGCAAGTTCGCCAAGGCGTATCACGACAGCCCGCACTTCCTGGTGCCGCACGTCGTGGCCAGCGCGCCGAAGGTGGTGGTCCAGGAGTGGATCGAGGGGATCCACATGGCGGAGATCATCCGCAACGGGACCCGCGAGCAGCGCGACCTGATCGGCACCCGGCTGCTGGAGCTCACCTTCGACGCGCCGCGCCGGCTGGGCATGCTGCACGGCGACGCCCACCCCGGAAACTTCATGCTGATGCCCGACGGCCGGATGGGCGTCATCGACTTCGGTGCGGTCGCGCCCCTGCCGGGCGGCTATCCCGTCGAGCTCGGGATGACGATCCGATTGGCGCGCGACAAGAACTACGACCTGCTGTTGCCGACCATGGAGAAGGTCGGCTTCATCCAGAAGGGCCAGCAGGTGTCGGTCCGCGACATCGACGAAATGCTGCGCCAGTACGTCGAGCCCATCCAGGTCGACGTCTTCCACTACACCCGCAAGTGGCTGCAGAAGATGACCCTGGTTCAGATGGACCGGTCGGTTTCGCAGATCCGGACGGCCCGGCAGATGGACTTGCCGCCGAAGCTGGCGATACCGATGCGGGTCATCGCGTCCGTCGCCGCGATCCTCTGCCAGCTCGACGCGCACGTGCCGATCAAGGCGCTGTCGGAGGAACTGATCCCCGGCTTCGCCGAGCCCGACACCGCCGTCGTCTGACGCGGTTTCCTAAGCGGCGACGACATCTTTGCGGGGCCGACCGCGCGGCCGTTTGCGGCTGACGATCGAGCCCCGCTCGAAGATCTCGCCGCCCCACACACCCCACGGCTCGGCCCGCTCCAGCGCCGCCGTCAGGCACTGGCGCCGGACCGGGCAGCCCGCGCACAGCGTCTTCGCTCGCTCGAGATCGGCCGGCGCCTCGGCGAACCAAAGGTCGGGATCGTCGACGTGACAAGGCAATTCCGTCAGCCTCGGTCTCGGGACTGGCAGTGCCGACATGTCCTGTTCACCTGCTTCCTGGTCGGGTTTCCTTCGCGGTGATCCGGACCAGGCTGGGAGGCTTCCCAAATGACTGTGGCCACGGATCCTGGTGACTTCGGGTCCGTGGCCATCTGGGCAAAACCGGGCTAGTTAGGTATAGCCCCGATTCACGGACGCGTCGGTCGCGGCGGCGACGCGGTGCTTCACCGCGGCCGCCGGCACGGCGGCATGGGCGGCGTGGGTGGTGGCCTTGGAGCGGCCTTCAGCGAGCGCCGAGGCGGCCACGCATACACCGAACGCGTTGGTAATCATCGGGGCGGGCCTCCTCTCAGCTGGCAGCGTTATGCGGTTTCGAGGGTAAATGGTAGCGGACACCGCGCACAACCGATTTTCTGACCTGCGGATTCGGCGTCCTCAGCGGGCCTGCCGGACCAGCTCGAGCACGTCGGGCCCGTACTGTTCGAGCTTGCGCGCGCCGATGCCCGGGATCGCGATCAGCGCCGTCTCGTCGTCGGGAAGCAGCTCGGCGATCGCGATCAGGGTGTTGTCGGAAAAGACGATGTACGGGGGCATCTTCTGTTCGGTGGCGATGTTCAGCCGCCACGCCTTGAGCTTGAGCAGCAAGTCCTCGTTGACGTCGCCGGCGCACGTCGTGCAGCGCCGCAGCATGATGGCCGCCGGGGTGGTCAGGTTGTTGTTGCAGATCCGGCAGCGCGTCGCCGCCGCGCGGTTGCGCCGGGTCTTGTTTGGCGCGGCGTCGGCGCGCGTCTGCGGCGCGATGCCGTTGAGGAACCGCGACGGCTTGCGGCTCTGCCGTCCGCCGGGGCTGCGGGCCAGCGCCCAGCTGAGCGCAAGATGTATTCGCGCCCTGGTGATTCCGACGTAGAGCAGCCGGCGCTCCTCCTCGACGGCCTCACTTTCGGGGCCATGCGCCAGCGCGTGCGAGATCGGTAGCGTGCCGTCGGCCAACCCGACCAGGAACACCGCGTCCCACTCGAGCCCCTTCGCCGCGTGCAGCGAGGCCAGCGTGACGCCCTGGACCACCGGCGGGTGGCGGGAGTCGGCGCGCATCCGCAGCTCGGCCAGCAGCCCGGGCAGGTCGAGCTGCGGGCGCTGCGCCACCTCGTCGTCGACCAGCTCGGCCAACCCCGCCAGCGCCTCCCAGCGATCCCGGGCCCGGGCGCCGGTCGGTTCCTCGGCCGTCAGGCCCAGCGGCTCGAGGATCGCGCGGACGACCTCGGGCAAGGGGGCCGCCGGATCTGCGTCGCCCCGGCCAGCCGCGCGCTGCAGCGCCAACAGCGCCTGCTTGATCTCCTGACGGTTGAAAAACCCCTCGCCGCCGCGGATCTGGTAGGTGATGCCGGCCTCGGTCAGCGCCTCCTCGTAGACCTCGGATTGCGCGTTGACCCGGTAGAGAACCGCGATCTCCGATGCCGCCGTGCCGGATTCGATCAGCCGGGCGATCGATTTGGCGACCGCGGCGGCCTCGGCGGTTTCGTCGGGGTGCTCGTGAAACGAGGGCACCGGGCCGGGCGCGCGCTGGCCGGACAGCTGCAGCTTGCTGCCGGCGACGCGGCCCCGCGCGGCGGCGATCACCTGATTGGCCAGCGACACCACCTGCGGCGTGGACCGGTAGTCGCGTTCCAGGCGCACCACGGTGGCATCCGGGAACCGCCGCGAGAAGTCGAGCAGGAACCGCGGCGTGGCCCCGGTAAACGAGTAGATGGTCTGGTTGGCGTCGCCGACGACGGTCAGGTCGTCGCGGTCGCCCAGCCAGGCCGCGAGCACGCGCTGCTGCAGTGGGGTGACGTCCTGGTACTCGTCGACGACGAAGCAGCGGTAGCGCCCGCGGAACTCGTCGGCGACGGCCGCGTCGTTCTCGATGGCGGCGGCCGTGTGCAGCAGCAGATCGTCGAAGTCCAGCAGCGTCACCGATTCGTCGCGGACCTTGAGCGCCTCGTAGGCGTCGTAGACGGCGGCGATCTGCTTGGCGTCCATCGGGACGTCCCGGCCGGCGTCGGCCACGGCGGGCGCGTACTCCTCGGGGCCTATCAGCGACGCCTTGGCCCATTCGATCTCCCCGGCGAGGTCGCGGACGTCGTCGGTGCTGACGTTCATCCGGCAGCGGCTGGCCGCGCGGGCGACGACGGCGAACTTGCTGTCGAGCAGCTGCCAGCCGGTGTCGCCGACGACGCGCGGCCAGAAGTACCGCAGCTGGCGGTGCGCGGCGGCGTGGAAGGTCAGGGCCTGCACGGCGCCGACCCCGGGACCCGCGTGCCCGGCGTTGGCGAGCGTGCGCAACCGGGAGCGCATCTCCCCCGCCGCACGCTGAGTGAACGTGACCGCCAGGACCTGGCCGGCCGCGACGTGACCGCCCGCGACGAGCTGGGCGATGCGGTGGGTGATGGTGCGGGTCTTGCCCGTTCCGGCGCCCGCGAGCACGCAGACCGGTCCGCGGGGCGCCAGCACCGCTTCGCGCTGCTCGTCGTCCAGCTCGGCGGTCAGTGCGTCGGCGACCATCGGCATGGCGTCCATCTTGTCAGCGATGGCCGACAAACCGGGTGCGGCGCCACGTGTGAATCGGGTCGCTTCGGAATTCGTGGCCCGCTCCGATACGTTGAAATCAACATGTCTTCGCTGACCATGTACACGACCTCCTGGTGTGGCTTTTGCCACCGGCTTAAGACGGTGCTGCGCTCCGACGGCATCCCCTACGACGAGGTCGACATCGAACATGACCCGGCGGCGGCGGAGTTCGTCAGCTCGGTCAATGGCGGCAACCGGACGGTCCCGACGGTGAAGTTCGCCGACGGGTCGACGCTGACCAACCCGAGTGCGGCCCAGATAAAGGCGAAGCTGGCCGAAGTCGGCTGACGGGCCTCAGTCGAGCACGGCCCAGGATTCGATGATCACCCGGGCGATCGATATCGAGCCGGGCAGCAGGAGTTCGGAGTCTGAGGCGCTGCTCCAATCGCCGACGGCGAGCGCCGCGCGCACCTCGTCGCGGGTGAACCATCGCGCCTCGGCGATCTCGCCGTCGTTGAACGAGAACTCCTCGCTCGGGTCGCCCACGGCATGGAAGCCGACCATCAGCGAGCGCGGGAACGGCCACGGCTGGCTGCCCAGGTAGCGCACGTCGCGCACGGTCAGGCCGATTTCCTCCCGGATCTCCCGGGCGACGCACACCTCGAAGGACTCGCCGGCCTCGACGAACCCGGCGAGCAACGAGAACATCCGCTCGGGCCACACCGCCTGGCGGGCCAGCACCGCGCGGTCGCCGCCGTCGTGGACGAGACAGATGACCGCCGGGTCGATGCGCGGGAACTCCTCGTGGCCGGTGACCGGGTTGACCCGCGCCCAGCCGCCCCGCGCCGGGCGCGTCGGTGAGCCGTCCACCGCGCTGAACCGCGCGCTGTCATGCCAATTGAGCAGCGCGATGGCCGACGACACCAGTTGGCTGCTGGTGTCGTCGAAGATCGGGCCGAGGCTGCGCAGGTTCAGCACCTCCGTCTTGACGTCGGGGTCCTGGGGCGCCTGCAGCGCGGCGCGGACGGCCCAGACATGGCGGCCGCCGTCGATGCGGCCCAGGAACACCGCGTCGGGCGGCGGCTTGTCGCCCAGTGCGGACGCGGCGCCGAGTACCACCCGGCCGTCGGCGACCAGAACTTGGTTGCGCGAATCCACCCGCAGCAGTGCGGCATCCGCCCATCCCGCCGTCGCGGCGTCGACGTCGGTGCGTAGCTGGTCGGCGCGGTCGGCGCCGACACGCGACAGCAGCGGGACACTCTGCAGTTGGAAGTCCACGCTAAGCCTCCTGGTGTCGACCCGCTGCGCCCGGCTTCGCCGCGCTTGCGATCGCCACGCGCCTAGTGCCCCGCGTGCCGGATGTAGAGCAGCCGGTCGGTGGCCTCGATCGCGTCCACCTCGGGGGCGCCGATGCGCAGCAGGTGGCCGTCGCGCACCACGCCGATCACGATGTCGCGCAAATGCCTTGGGGAGCCACCGATTTCGGTCTGCTCGACCTCGCGTTCGGCGATGGCCAACCCGGCGTCGGGGGTCAGCAGGTCCTCGATCATCTCCACCACGCTGGGCGTGCTGGTGGCAAGGCCGAGCAGCCGGCCGGCGGTTTCCGAGGAGACCACCACCGAGTCGGCGCCAGACTGCTGCAACAGATGCTGGTTCTCGGCCTCGCGGATGGACGCCACGATCTTGGCCTTGGGCGCGATCTCCCGCGCCGTCAGCGTCACCAGCACGGCGGTGTCGTCGCGGCTGGTGGCGACGACGATCGACGCCGCGTGCTGCGCGCCGGCCAGCCGCAGCACATCGGACCGCGTGGCGTCGCCGCGGACGGTGACCAGCCCGGCCGTCGCGGCGTGCTCGAGGGCGGACGGATCCATGTCGACGACGACGACCTCGCCCTGCGAGGCCTCGTCGCCGAGGATCGCGCCGACCGCCGTTTTGCCCTTGGTGCCGTACCCGATCACGATCGTGTGATTGCGCACTTTGCTCCTCCAACGCTGAATCTTCCACGCCTGCCGGGACCGCTCCGAGAGCACCTCGAGCGTCGTGCCGACCAGCACCGCCAGGAACGCGATCCGCAGCGGGGTGAAGACCACCGTGTTGACCAGGCGCGCGGTTTCCGAGTAGGCGGTGATGTCGCCGTAACCGGTGGTCGACAGCGACACCGCCGAGAAATACAGGCAGTCCAGGAACGTCAGTGGCGCGCCACGCACATCGCGGTAACCGCCGCGATCCAGGTACACGACGACGGTGGCGGCCAACAACACCAGCAGCGCGATCGCGACCCGGCGGGTGATGACGCGGGTAGGGCTCGCGGGGTCTTCCGGGATGCGCAGCACGCCGACCAACTGGTGACCGGGCTGGGCGGTCAGGGTTTCGTCCAGGCCGCTGAGTTTGCGCGCCCTACCGTT
The DNA here is from genome assembly GCF_001672675.1 of Mycobacterium sp. E2327. Taxonomy (NCBI): domain Bacteria; kingdom Bacillati; phylum Actinomycetota; class Actinomycetes; order Mycobacteriales; family Mycobacteriaceae; genus Mycobacterium; species Mycobacterium sp. E2327. The sequence goes on along the minus strand of NZ_LZKE01000241.1, from coordinate 10,519 downwards.
GCCCACGAGTCCTATGTAACCACGCTGACGAGCGTGCCATCAGGTGGACGGTCGCCGAGCAACGCGGCCAACTCGTCGGGATCCGGCAGTTCCTCGGGCGTCACGGTGGCGCCGGTGCGCACGTAGTAGAACGCAGTGCGCACCGACGACTCCGGGAGTTGCGACAACGCCGCCCAGGCCAACCGGTAGACGGCGAGCTGGACCGCGGCCTGCCGCATGGCTTCGGGCCCGCGCGGGAGTTCGCCGGTCTTCCAGTCGACGACGATCGCCCCGCCGTCGGGGTCGGCGAACACGGCGTCGATGCGGCCGCGCACCACGGTCTCGCCGATCGGCATCTCGAACGGCACCTCGACGGCCACCGGCGTGCGCGCCGCCCACTCCGATTTGGCGAACGCTTCCTGCAGCGCGGCCAATTCGCGGGTGTCGCCCACCTCGGAGTCGGCCGCGCCAGGCAGGTCGCCGAGGTCGAACAGCGAGTCGGCGCCGTAGAACCGCTGGACCCATGCGTGAAAGGCGTTGCCCAGCAAGGCATGCGGATCCGGGCGGGTGGGCAGCCGGTACACCAGCCGCTGGGCCGCGGCCACCGGGTCACGCGCGAGGTCCACCAGGCCGCTGACCGAGACCTGGCCGGGCAGGCCGTGCGCGGCCGGGCCGCCCGCCCGCGCCCGTTCGGTCAGCAACGCGTCGACGTCGGCCGCCCACCCATCGACGTCGGCACCGGTCTCGTCAGGATCGCCCGCCATGGCCGCGGTCACCAGCGCGGCCCCGGCTTCGACGGCGCCGCGCCGCGCGGCCAACGGGTCGGCGGGCCAGACCGCCTCGACGACGTTGTCGCGCAGGGGATTTCGTTCGCCATCGGCGGGATCGGGTGCCCAGTGTTCCACGACTCCGCACGGATCGCCGTCGGCGGCCGAGCGGTCGATGATGTCCTTGAGCTCGCAGAGGAACTCCGACGGGCCGCGCGGTTTGACGCCGGTGGATCCCCATTGATGGCCGGACACCAGCAGCGTGTCCTCGGCCCGGGTGATCGCCACGTACAGCAGCCGGCGTTCCTCGTCGACGCGCCGCTGCTCGAGTTGGCGGCGGTGCTCGAAGATCTTGTCCGACAGCTGCTTTCGATTCGTGACGTCCGACGTGTCCAGCACCGGGACGCCCAGCGAGCCCGCCGAGGCGCGGTCGCCGCGCAGCAGCGGCGGCAGCTCGGCGGCGTCGGTGAGCCAGCTACTGCGCGACGCGGTCGACGGGAAGATGCCGCCGGACAGGTGCGCGACCGCGACGACCTGCCACTCCAGACCCTTCGCCGAGTGCACTGTGAGGATCTGGACGCGGTCGCGCGCGACCGCCGACGGGGCGGGCGCCAAACCGTTCTCCACGGTCTCGGCGACGTCGAGGTAGGCCAGCAGGCCGGCGACCGATGCCGTCACCTCGTCGGTCGCGATCCGTGTTCGCTCGGCGTAGCGGGCGACGACGTCGGCGAAGGCGTCGAGGTGTTCGGCGCCGGTCCAGCCGGCCGAGATCGGCGCGCCGGCGCGGACTTCGCAGTCGACACCCAGCGCGCGGCGCACCTCGGCGACCAGGTCGGGCAGCGAATGACCGAGGTGGCCGCGCAGGGCGCGCAGCTCGGCGGCCAGCGCGCTGATGCGCCGATAGCCGGTGGCCGAGTACGCGCCGGCCGGGCCGGGATCGCTGATCGCGTCGGCCAGGCAGGCCGTATCGGGGTCGGGCCCGGCCGCCATCGCGATCGACTCGGGCGACGCAGGGTCCGAGCGTTCCCCGGCCAGGGCCAGCGCGCGCTGCCACAGCGCGGCGATGTCGCGTCCGCCGAGGCGCCAGCGCGGGCCCGTCAGCACCCGCATGGCCGCCGCGCCGGCCGTCGGGTCGGCCACCAGCCGCAGCATGGCCACCACGTCGGCGACCTCGGGGATGGACAACAGGCCGGCCAAACCCACCACCTCGACCGGGATTCCGCGCGCGCGAAGCGCGTCGGCGATGGGCGCCGCGTCGGCGTTGCGGCGCACCAGGACCGCGGCCGTCGGCGGGCCGGCGCCGTCGCCCTCGGCCTGCCGGTACCGCTGCTGGATCTGGTCGGCGATCCAGTCGCGTTCGGCCGCCACGTCGGGCAGCAACGCGCAACGGACCGTGCCGGGCGGGGCGTCCGGGCGGGGGCGCAGGGCGCGCACGGCCACCGACCGGCGCCGCGCCTCGGCAGAGATGGCGTTGGCCACCCGCAACGCGCGCGGCGGGTTGCGCCAGCTGGTCCGCAGCTCCAGGACCGGTGCCGGGGTGCCGTCGGAGCGGGGGAAGTCGGTGGAAAACCGCGGCAGGTTGGTCGCCGAGGCGCCGCGCCAGCCGTAGATCGACTGAATCGGGTCACCGACGGCCGTCAGCGCCAGCCCGTCGTCGACTCCGCCTCCGAATAGCGCCGAGAGCGCGATTCGCTGGGCATGCCCGGTGTCCTGGTACTCATCGAGCAGCACCACCCGGTACCGGTTCCGCAGCTCCTCACCCACCTGTGGGAAGGCCACCGCCAGCCGCGCGGCCGACGCCATCTGCATGCCGAAGTCCATCGCCTTCGCGGCGTGCATCCGCTCGTGCAGCGCGTCGAGCAGCGGCACCAGCTCGGCGCGCTCGGTCTGGGTGGCCAGCAGCCGCAGCAGCCACTGGCTGGGCCCGCGGTCGCGCTGGTAGGGGCCCGCCGGCAGCGCGTGGATCAGCCGTTCCAGCTCGACGTGGGTGTCGCGGAGCTGCCCGGTGTCGACGAGGTGCTCGGCCAGCTGTCCCCACAACCGCAGCACCATCGAGGTCACCGCGGCCGGTGTCTTGTCGGTGCGCAGCTCCCCGCGGTACCCGCTGACGACGTCGAAGGCCAGCTGCCACAGCTCGGTCTCGCCGAGCAGCCGGGTATCCGGCTCGACCGGCAGCAGCAGGCCGTGGTCGCGCAGCAGCGCGCCGGCGAAGGCGTGGTAGGTGCTGACCGTCGGGCTGCCTTCCGGGTCGAGCGACGCGCCCAGACCGATGCCGGCCAGCCGCGCCAGGCGGGAGCGGACCCGGCGCAACAGCTGGCCGGAGGCCTTGCGGGTGAACGTCAACCCGAGCACCTGCCCGGGTGCGGCGTAACCGTTGGCGACCAGCCACACCACCCGCGCCGCCATCGTCTCGGTCTTACCGGCGCCGGCCCCCGCGATGACGACCAGCGGCCCCGGCGGCGCGGCGATGACGGCGGCCTGCTCGTCGGTGGGAGGGAAAAGGCCCAGCGCACAGGCCAATTCGGCCGGGGTGTAGCGGGGGCTCACGACGCCGCCCCGTCGACGTGGGCGGGGCAGCACCGCCGGATCGGGCAGTGCGTGCAGCCGTCGTTGCGCCGGGCGATGAACTGCGGCCCGGCCGTCGCGTCGGCGGCCCGCCGGACCAGGTCGCGCCATTCGTCGCGGGCCGCCGCGGTCAGCGGATCCTGCTCGCGCACGGTGGCGCCGCCGGCTCCCGTCTTGCCGATGTAGACCAGCCGCGCGCCGCCGGGCTCTTCGCCCGCGTCAATCATGCCCTCGGCCACCGCGAGCTGATACATCGCCAGCTGCGCGTGTTGTTGGGCGTCGTCCTTGCTGACGGGCGACTTGCCGGTCTTGATGTCGACGATCACCAGCCGGCCCGCCGCGTCGCGTTCCAGCCGGTCGACCCGCCCGCGCAGCCGGATCTCGCCGCCGTCAGCGCGCGGCTGCGTCATCGTCCCGTCGAGGCCCACCTCGACGCCGACCTCGGTCAGCTCGCCGCGGGTCTGCGCCCGCCACGCGACGAACGCCTCGACCATGGCGCGGTGGCGGGCCAGCTCGTTGGCCGAATGCCACCGCGCCTCGAACGGCAGGTGTCGCCACGCGCGGTCCAGCTCGGCGAGCAGTTCCGATTCCGTTTTGGCCGGTTCGGCGATCAGCGCGTGCAGCACCGAGCCGATGGTGGAGCGCAGGTCCCGCGCGTCGGTTCCGCCGTGCCGCTCGGCCAGCCAACGCAGCGGGCAGTCGTTGAGCGCCTGCAGGGTCGACGGCGTCAGCGTCACCGGGTCGGCGGCGGACCGCAACGGATCGGTGGTGCTGACCGGGATCAGGCCGTGCCAGCCGGCCGGGTCCGCGCCGGGCACGCCGGCCTTCGCCAGCCGCGCCAATTGCGTTGCCGCGCAGCGGCGCACGGCGTCGTCCACGGCTCCGTCGGGCGCGCATACGACGCCACGCAGGCGGCCGACCAGCGCCGCCGCGGACAACACCCGGGGCGCCGAGACCGGTTGTGCCGCATCGGGATCGCCGTCGGACCACTGCGCGATTTCGGAGAAGAACGCCGAGGGCAGCGCGGCGTCCCCGTCCGTCCCGTCCGCGTCGCTGTCCACCGCCGTCACCAGCAGCCGGCGGCGCGCCCGGCCCATGGCCGCCACCAGCAGCCTGCGCTCCTCGGCCAGCAGCGGAGCGCGCACCGAGGCGTCCGCGGTGACGCCGTCGAGCGCATCGAGCAGCCGCTGCGTGTTCAGCACGCCGCCGCGCGGAACGGTATTGGGCCACAACCCTTCCTGCAGGCCGGCGATGATCACGAAATCCCATTCGTGTCCCAGCGCGGCATGGGCGCTGAGCACCCTGACCTGCTCCGCCTGCGACACCGGCTCGGGGTTGGCGCCGGGCAGCTGCAGCGCGGCGACGTGCTCGACGAGCCCGCGCAGCGACGCGCCGGGCGTGCGGGACACGTACTGGTCGGTGACGTCGAACAGGGCGGTCACGGCCTCGAGGTCCCGGGTGGCCTGGGCGCCGGCGGGGCCGCCGCGCTCGCTGGCCGACAGCCAGCGGCGCTGCAGGCCGGACCGATGCCAGGCGGCCCAGAGGGTGTAGCGCGGGTCTTGGCCCTCGCCGTGGCAGCGCGCGGCCGCGTCCAGGACGGCCCGCACCCGACCCAGCGCGCGGGCGTGCGGCCCAGGCAGGGGCGCGTCGCCCCGCAGGGCCGCGACGAGCAGGCCGCCGACGTCGTCAGGCGCACGATCGGCGTTGGCGCGCCGCAGGGTTCGGCGCAGTTGCCGCAGCGACACCGGGTCGACGCGGCCGATGGGTCCGGTCAGCAACGCCAACGCCTGCTCGCCGTTGAGCCCGTCCGCGGTGGCCGCCAGCGCCGTGAGCAGCGCACGCGCCGCCGGCTCGTCGGATAGCGGTCCGCTTGACGCGGGCGCGGCCACCGGGACGCCGGCGGCGGCCAGGGCGCGCGGCAACCGCGCCCCGGCGCGGGGCACTGACCGCACGATGACGGCCATCTGCGACCACGGAATCCCGTCGATCAGGTGGGCACGCCGCAACGCGTCGGCGATCAGGGCCGCCTCCGCATGCGCCGACGCGGCCAGTCGGGCGGTGACCGATCCCTCGTCGGGCCCGACGCCCTCGATGCACCTGCCCGCGCCGCCGCCGGGCAACCGGCGCGCGATGCCGCTGACGGCGCGCGCGACGGCGGGCGCGCAGCGATGGGATGCCGCGAGCGTCACCGCCGGTGAATCGTCGGTCAACAGCCCCGATGCCTCGCCGCCCCGGAAGCCGAACACCGCCTGGTTGGGATCGCCGGCGACCAACGTCACCTCGGTGCCGGCGGCCAGCACCCGAACCAGGCGGGCGGCCTGCGGGTCGAGCTGCTGGGCGTCGTCGATCAGCAGGACGCGCACCCGGGCGCGCTCGGCCGCCAGCAATTCCGGGTCGACGGCAAACGCCTCCAGCGCGGCCCCGACCAACTCGGCGGCGCCGAGCGCCGGCGAGGTCGCCTGCGGCGCCGCCGTCCCGACCGCCGCGCGCAGTAGCATCACCTGCTCGTACTGCCGCGCGAATTGGCCGGCGGCGGTCCATTCGCCACGCCCGCGCAGACGTCCCAGCCGCTCCAATTCCTGCGGGTCGACGCCCCGTTCGGCGCAGCGCGCCAACAGGTTTCGCAGCTCGGTGGCGAAGCCGGCGGTGGCCAGCGCGGGCCGCAGGTGGGACGGCCACGCGCTCGCCGCCCGGGGGCCGTCTTCGAGATCGCCGGCCAGCAGTTCGCGGATGATGGCGTCCTGTTCGGCGCTGGTGAGCAGCCGCGGGGGCGGATCGCCGGCGCGCTCGGCGGCCCGGCGCAACACCGCGTACGCGTAGCTGTGCACGGTGCGGACCAGCGGCTCGCGCACCGCGGCGCGGCCCGCGGCATTACGCGATCGCAGCAGCGCCGTCGTCAACGCGCTGCGCGCCCGCGGCCCCATCCGCCCGGAACCGGTAAGCAGCAGAACCGATTCCGGATCGACACCCGAGCCGATCTGGGCGATGGCGGCGTCGACCAACAGGCTGCTCTTGCCGGTGCCGGGCCCGCCCAGGACACGCACCCGTCCGCGCAGGCCGGGCGCCAGCACGGCGCGGGCCTCGTCGTCCCAGGTGTATGACATGGCTGCATGCAATCACGAGGGTCTGACAGCTTCCGGGATACTGGACCCGAGAAGCCGACACGCGAGGAGGGGATGGATGAGCAACGGTCCCGATGACGTGGTGCCCGAGGCGGACGCGGCCGAACAGCGCCTGGCCCTCGACCCAGAGGAGGAGGCCGGCCTGGACACGGCCTACCTCGGCGCCGCCGCAGATCGCGATGCCAACGAGGCGGACGTCATCGAGCAGGCGTACATCGTCCCGGTCGACGACGACTGGGACGACTCCGCCGGGTGACCGCCGACCTGCACGTGCACCGTTACGGCCCGGGTGGTCCGGTGCGGATGCTTGCCCTGCACGGGCTGACCGGTTACGGCGGGCGCTGGCAACATCTGGCCCGCTACCTGCCCGAAATCGCGATCGCCGCACCGGATTTGCTCGGCCACGGTCGATCGTCCTGGGCGGCGCCGTGGACCATCGACGCCAACGTCTCGGCGCTTGCAGCGCTGCTCGACGACACAGCCGCCTCTGAAGGCGGGGCGCCGGTGCTGGTGGTCGGGCACTCGTTCGGCGGGGCGCTGGCGCTGCAATTGGCCGCGGCTCATCCGGACCGGGTGGCGGCGCTGCTGCTGCTCGACCCAGCGGTCGGGCTGGACGGAGGCTGGATGCGCGACATCGCCGAGGCGATGTTCTCCTCCCCCGACTACCGCGGCGCCAGGGAGGCCCGCATGGAGAAGTCCGTCGGTTCCTGGTCGGACGTGGACCCCGCCTGGCTCGACACCGAGATCGACGAGCATCTCATCGAGCTGCCCAACGGGCGTTACGGCTGGCGCGTCAGCATGCCGGCCATGATGTCGTACTGGAGCGAGCTGGCCCGGGAGGCCGCGCTGCCGCGGGCCGGAACCGCGACGACGCTCGTGCGGGCCAAGCAGACGTCGCCGCCGTACGTCAGCGACGAGTTGATCGCGGCACTGCACGGGCGCCTCGGCCCCGATTTTCGGCTGCTGGATTTCGACTGCGATCACATGGTGTCGCATTCCCGGCCCACCGAGGTCGCGGCGTTGATCCGCGAGCTGCTGGAAGACCACTGACCGTGGCGCCGGTGACCGACGAGCAGGTCGAGCGGGTGCGCGCGCTGGTCGCGGCGATCCCCTCCGGGCGGGTCGCCACCTACGGCGACATCGCCTCGGTCGCAGGGCTTTCCAGCCCCCGTATCGTCGGGTGGGTGATGCGGACCGACTCCTCGGACCTGCCCTGGCACCGGGTGATCACCGCGTCCGGGCGCCCCGCGCGGCACCTGACCACCCGGCAGCTGGAGCTGCTGCGCGCCGAGGGCGTGCTGGCCCACGACGGCAAGATCGCGCTGGACGAGGTCCGCTACGAGTTCCCGCGCGGGAGTTAGCGGCGACTGGGCCGTCCAGTGTGCGCTCACGGCTTTGAGTGTGAGTCCACGGTGCAGATTTCGCGGATCTACCGCCCCCCACACATACTCAGAGCCGTGGGTTCACACTCACGCGAGTGACTAAGGCTAGAGCACCAGCCGGACCAGGGCCGCCGTGCGGGCCAGGCCCGGGAACGCCTCGGCCGTCGACCGCGGGTGCAGCGCATGCACCGCCAAGCGAAACATCAAGGCCCGCAACAACATCTGCGGCCACTCGGGCAGCGCGTTCCAGCGCTCGATGAGCCCGTCGTCGGCCTCGCCCCAGGACAGCGCGTCGACGACGACGACGCCCGCCGCCCACGACGCGGGCCGCCAGTAAGGGGTGATGTCGGTGATGCCCGGCGCCGCGGTTCCGATGAAAAGCACTGTGCCGTAAAGGTCTCCGTGGACCAGCTGGTTGGGGCTCTTGGTCGGCTTGCGCAGCGTGGCGAGCTGGTTGATCAGCTCGACCGACTTCTCGGCGTCCGACGACGGCGGTGCCGTGCGCGCGCCCGGCGGCACCGACGCCAGCGGCCGTTCTTCCCACGCGGCCCGGTCGGCGGCGATGAAGACGTCGACGTCGCCCCACGGCGCGGTCGGGCCCTGGGTCAGGAAGCGGGGGCGTTCCAGCTTGCCGGTCGCCTCGTGCAGGCGCACCGCCGCCGAGACGACCTCGTCATGCCGCGGCTCGGGCGTCCCCGCAACGAAGGTGTCGGCCCGCCACCCGGACACCACGTAGCGCCCGTCGGTGGAGCGAACCGGCCGGGCCAGCCGGACGCCGTCGACGAACAACGTCTCGCGCACCCGGGCCGACCAGGCCGCGCGGGCATGGTCGGCGACGATCGACAGCACGACCTCGCCGCACCGCCAGCCGCCTTCCCAGCTTGCCCCCAGCGGGATGGGCTTCACGCCCGTCAAACCAAACGCCGCCAGCACATGCTCCGGCGGTGGCTCGACTGTCACACCGGTAGCGTAATGGAGCCGATCGGCGGTATCGGGTCAGTACATCACCATGTCGGGCTGCATCTGTTGGGCCCACGCCACGATGCCGCCCTGCAAATGCACCGCGTCCGAGAATCCGGCTTTCTTCACCGCGGCCAGCGCCTCGGCCGAGCGCACGCCCGTCTTGCAGTACAGCACGGCCTTGCGGTCGTGAGGCAGCTGCGCCAGGCCCTCACCGGAGCTGATCAGCGACTTCGGGATCAGCTGGGCGCCGTCGATGTGGTTGATGTCCCACTCCACCGGCTCGCGGACGTCGATCAGGGCCAGCTTGGTGCCGGAGTCCAGCAACGCGCGCAACTCTTGCGGGGTGATGGCCGACCCGCCGGCGTTGACGTCCGCGGGCGCCCCGCCACAGAACTCCTCGTAGTCGGCGAGCCCGGTGATCGCGGGCGCCGTCGGGTCCTTGCGGATGCGGATTGTGCGGTAGCTCATCTCCAGCGCGTCGTAGATCATCAGCCGGCCCAGCAGCGACTCGCCGATCCCGGTGATCAGCTTGATCGCCTCGGTGCCCATCACCGACGCGATGGACGCGCAGATGATGCCCAGCACCCCGCCCTCGGCGCAGGACGGGACCAGCCCGGGCGGCGGCGGCTCCGGATAGAGGTCGCGGTAGTTCAGGCCGCGCTTATTGCCGGCCTCATCGGCCGGCGCGTCCTCCCAGAACACCGACACCTGGCCCTCAAAGCGATAGATCGACCCCCACACGTAGGGCTTGCCGGCCAGCACCGCCGCGTCGTTGACCAGATACCGGGTGGCGAAGTTGTCGGTGCCGTCCATGATCAGGTCGTACTGGCGGAACAGCTCGACCGCGTTGCGCGCCTCCAGCCGGAACTCGTGCAACCGCACGTCGACCAACGGGTTGATGGCGGCGATCGAGTCGCGCGCCGACTGAGCCTTGGACCGCCCGACGTCGGCGACGCCGTGGATGATCTGGCGCTGCAGGTTGGACTCGTCGACGACGTCGAAGTCGACGATGCCGAGGGTGCCCACGCCCGCCGCGGCCAGGTAGAGCAAGGCGGGGGCGCCGAGCCCGCCGGCGCCGATCACCAGCACCCGGGCGTTCTTCAGCCGCTTCTGACCGTCGACGCCCAGGTCGGGAATGATCAGGTGGCGGCTGTAGCGGGCCACCTCGTCGCGGCTCAGCTGGGCTGCGGGCTCGACCAGCGGCGGCAGTGACGTCTCGGATGTCGACACCGGACAACTCCTCGGTAGCTTCTCTTTTCCATCACAGCAGTTGGGCCAAGCAACGGCAAACAAGCACGGTCGCTTCCCGGCCGGACTCCCGCGAACGCCGCGCTGGCGTGACGCTCGAGGCCGAGGGTCACGCTGGCGTGACGCTCGAGGCCCGAGTCAGGCGATCGGATACGGCCAGGGGTTGAACCGGCAGGCGCGGGTGTTCATCAACGAGGCCCGCTGGGTGCGCGGCGCCGTGCCCTTCGAGGGCGACGTCGGCTCGTATCGGCAGTACGTGATCAACCACGAGGTCGGCCACGCGATCGGGTACGTGCGGCACGAGCCGTGCGAGCAGCAGGGCGGCCTGGCGCCGGTGATGATGCAGCAGACGTTCTCCACGTCGAACGACGACGCCGCCAAGTTCGACCCCGATTTCGTCAAGGCCGACGGGAAGACCTGCCGGTTCAACCCCTGGCCGTATCCGATCGCCTGACTCGGGCCTCGAGCGTCACGCCAGCGTGACCCTCGGCCT
>NZ_LZKE01000240.1:0-3726 GCF_001672675.1 Mycobacterium sp. E2327 | reverse complement strand
CGTGCCCGCCTGTCCGAGGAAGCCTGCTTGGCCGGCCGTCCCGGCGGCGCCGCCCGCGCCCCCGGCGCCACCGGCAACAACGGGGCGACGAACGTTGGCCCCTAAGCGCGAGCGTGCGCAAAATGCCGGCCAAAGCGGCGTGTCGCCGTACAAACACGCACGCTCGCCGTCAAAGCGATTAGCGGAACGCCGTGTCCAGGATCTCCTGCTGCTCGACGGCGTGCACCTTCGACGAGCCCGACGACGGGGCCGACATGGCGCGCCGCGAGATGCGCTTGAGCCCGGTTAGCTTGTCCGGCAACAACTCCGGCAGCTCCAGGCCGAACCGCGGCCACGCACCCTGGTTGGCTGGCTCCTCCTGCACCCAGAAGAACTCCTCGACGGCCGGGTAGCGGTCCAGCGTCTCGTTCAGCCGGCGCTTGGGCAGCGGGGCCAGTTGCTCGATGCGCACGATCGCGACGTCGTCGCGGTTGTCCTTGGCCTTGCGGGCCACCAGCTCGTAGTAGATCTTCCCGCTGGTCAGCAGGATCCGCCGAACCGCGCCGCGATCACCGATGCCGTCCTCGTAGGTGGGCTCCTCGAGCACCGAGCGGAACTTGATCTCGGTGAAGTCCTTGATGTCGCTGACCGCCGCCTTGTTGCGCAGCATCGACTTCGGCGTGAACACGATCAGCGGGCGCTGGATGCCGTCGAGCGCGTGCCGGCGCAGTAGGTGGAAGTAATTGGACGGCGTCGAGGGCATCGCGATGGTCATCGAACCTTCCGCCCACAGCTGCAGGAAGCGCTCGATGCGCCCGGAGGTGTGGTCGGGCCCCTGCCCCTCGTGCCCGTGCGGCAGCAGCAGCACCACGTTGGACAGCTGGCCCCACTTCGCCTCGCCGGAGCTGATGAACTCGTCGATGATCGACTGCGCGCCGTTGACGAAGTCACCGAACTGGGCCTCCCACAACACCAGCGCGTCCGGGTTGCCCACGGTGTAGCCGTACTCGAAGCCGACGGCGGCGTACTCCGACAGCGGCGAGTCGTACACCAGGAACTTGCCCCCGGTCGGGGTGCCGTCGAGGTTGGTGGCCAGCAGTTGCAGCGGCGTGAACTCCTCGCCGGTGTTGCGGTCGATGATCACCGAATGCCGCTGGGAGAAGGTGCCGCGCCGGGTGTCCTGCCCGGACAGCCGCACCAGCTTGCCCTCCGACACCAGCGAACCCAGCGCCAGCAGCTCGCCGAACGCCCAGTCGATCTTGCCCTCGTAGGCCATCTCGCGGCGCTTCTCCAGCACCGGCTGCACGCGCGGGTGGGTGGTGAAACCGTCTGGCACGGAAAGGAAGGCGTCGCCGATGCGGGCCAGCAGCGACTTGTCCACGGCGGTGGCCAGCCCCGCGGGGACCGGCTGGTCGGCCTCCACCGACTCGCTGGGCTGCACGCCGTGCTTTTCCAGGTCGCGGACCTCGTTGAACACCCGCTCCAGCTGGCCCTGGTAGTCGCGCAGCGCGTCCTCGGCCTCCTTCAGCGAGATGTCGCCGCGGCCGATCAGGGCTTCGGTGTAGCTCTTGCGGGCCCCGCGCTTGGTGTCCACGACGTCGTACATGTACGGGTTGGTCATCGACGGGTCGTCGCCCTCGTTGTGGCCGCGGCGGCGGTAGCACAGCATGTCGATGATGACGTCCTTCTTGAACCGCTGCCGGAAGTCGACCGCCAGCTTGGCCACCCACACGCAGGCCTCGGGGTCGTCGCCGTTGACGTGAAAGATGGGCGCCCCCACCATCTTTGCGACATCGGTGCAGTATTCGCTGGACCTGGAGTACTCCGGCGCGGTGGTGAACCCGATCTGGTTGTTGACGATGATGTGGATGGTGCCGCCGACGCGGTAACCGGGCAGGTTCGCCAGGTTCAGCGTCTCGGCGACGACCCCCTGCCCGGCGAAGGCGGCGTCGCCGTGCATCATCATCGGCACCACGGAGAAGGCCTTCTCGTCGCCGTCGTCCTGCGAGCCGTGGTTCAGCAGGTCCTGCTTGGCCCGGACCAGCCCCTCCAGCACCGGGTCGACGGCCTCCAGGTGTGACGGGTTGGCGGTCAGCGAGACCTGAATGTCGTTGTCGCCGAACATCTGCAGGTACACGCCGGTGGCGCCCAGGTGGTACTTGACGTCGCCGGAGCCGTGCGCCTGCGACGGGTTGAGGTTGCCCTCGAACTCGGAAAAGATCTGCGAATACGGCTTGCCGACGATGTTGGCCAGCACGTTGAGCCGGCCACGGTGCGGCATCCCGATGACCACCTCGTCGAGACCGTGCTCGGCGCACTGGTCGATGGCCGCGTCCATCATCGGGATCACGCTCTCCGCGCCTTCCAGCGAAAACCGTTTCTGCCCAACGTATTTGGTTTGCAGGAAGGTCTCGAAGGCCTCGGCGGCGTTGAGCTTGCTCAGGATGAACTTCTGTTCGGCCACGGTGGGTTTGACGTGCTTGGTCTCGACGCGCTCCTGCAGCCACTGTTGCTGTTCGGGCTCGAGGATGTGGGTGTACTCCACCCCGATGTGGCGGCAGTAGGCGTCGCGCAGCAGGCCCAGCACGTCGCGCAGCTTCTTGTACTCGCAGCCGGCGAAGCCGTTGACCTTGAACACCCGGTCGAGGTCCCACAGCGTCAGGCCGTGATTGAGGATCTCGAGGTCGGGGTGGCTGCGGAACCGGGTGCTGTCCAGGCGCAGCGGGTCGATGTCGGCCATCAGGTGCCCGCGGTTGCGGTAGGCCGCGATCAACTCCATCACCCGGGCGTTCTTGTCGACGATCGAGTCCGGGTTGTCGGTGCTCCAGCGCACCGGCAGGTACGGGTTGCCCAGCTCACGGAAGATCTCGTCCCAGAAGCCGTCCGAGAGCAGCATCTCGTGGATGGTGCGCAGGAAGTCGCCGGACTCCGCACCCTGAATGATGCGGTGGTCGTAGGTGGACGTCAGGGTGATCAGCTTGCCGATGCCCAGCTCGGCGATGCGCTCCTCGCTGGCCCCCTGGAACTCGGCCGGGTACTCCATCGCGCCGACGCCGATGATGGCGCCCTGGCCGGCCATCAGCCGGGGCACCGAGTGCACGGTGCCGATGGTGCCCGGGTTGGTCAGCGAAATCGTCACGCCCGCAAAGTCTTCCGCGGTCAGCTTGCCGTCGCGGGCGCGGCGCACGATGTCCTCGTAGGCGGTGACGAACTGCGCGAAGCGCAGTTCCTCGCAGCGCTTGATGCCCGCCACCACCAGGGACCGCTTGCCGTCCTTGCCCTGTAGGTCGATGGCCAGGCCGAGGTTCGTGTGGGCGGGCGTGACCGCGGTCGGCTTGCCGTCGACCTCGGCGTAGTGGCGGTTCATGTTCGGGAACTGCTTGATCGCCTGCACCAGCGCGTAGCCCAGCAGGTGGGTGAACGAGATCTTGCCGCCGCGGGTGCGCTTGAGCTGGTTGTTGATGACGATCCGGTTGTCGATGAGCAGCTTGGCCGGGATGGCCCGCACGCTCGTCGCCGTCGGCACGTCCAGCGACGCGGACATGTTCTTGACGACGGCGGCGGCCGCGCCGCGCAGCACCTGCACCTCGTCGCCCTCGGCCGGCGGGGGAGCGGCGGGCTTGGCCGGTGCCGCGGGGGCGGCCGGCGCCGGGGCGGCCGGGGCGCCGTTGCCCGCGGTGGGCGCCGGCTTCGTTTCGGCCGGCTTGGCGGGCGGGGCGGGGGCGGCAACTCCGGCGGGCGGGGCCG
>NZ_LZKE01000239.1:0-792 GCF_001672675.1 Mycobacterium sp. E2327 | reverse complement strand
CCCGAACAACTTGGCGCAGCCGGTGAGGTACTTCATGTACCGGTCGTAGACCTTCTCCGACTGGATCGCGATGGCCTTGTCCTTGTTGGCTTCGAGCGCGGCGGCCCATATCTCCAGCGTCCTGGCGTAGTGCAGCTGAAGCGACTGGATCCGGGTCACCTTGAAACCGGCGTCGCCGGCGTGCTCTTCGACCGACGGGATCGTCGGCAGCCATCCGCCGGGGAAGATCTCGGCCAGGATGAACTGGGTGAAGTGAACGACCTCGTGGGTCAACGGGGTGCCCTGGGCCCTGGCCTCTTTGAAGGTCGGGCGCGAGATGGTGTGCAGCAGCATGACCCCGTCGGCCGGCAGCACCCGGTAGGCCATCTTGAAGAAGTGGCCCCACCGTTGCCGGCCGAAGTGCTCGAAGGCGCCGATGGAGACGATCCGGTCGACGGGTTCGTCGAACTTCTCCCACCCCTCCAGCAGCACCTGCGCCGAGCGGTTCGTGTCCAGCCCGTCGAACATCTGCTGGACGTGCTCGGCCTGGTTTTCCGACAGCGTCAGGCCCACGACGTTGACGTCGTACTTCTCGATGGCGCGCCGCAGCGCCCCGCCCCAGCCGCAGCCGATATCGAGCAGCGTCATTCCGGGTTCGAGGTTCAGTTTTCCCAGCGCCAGGTCGAACTTCGCATTCTGCGCTTCCTCGAGGGTCATATCGTCTCGCTCGAAGTAAGCGCAGCTGTAGGTCTGGGTCGGGTCCAGGAACAGCCGGAAGAAGTCGTCGGACAGATCGTAGTGCGCCTGCACGTT
>NZ_LZKE01000238.1:0-3917 GCF_001672675.1 Mycobacterium sp. E2327 | reverse complement strand
CAACGCCTGATCTGCCACGCCCGCGACCACGGCTGCACCCGCCCGCACTGCCTCGTGCCCGGCTACGACTGCGAAGTCCACCACGCCCCCGACTGGGCCGCCGGCGGACAAACCGACGCCGACAAACTCTTCTTCGCCTGCGGCCCCGACCACGCCGGCGCCAGCTGCGGCGACTACCACACCGAAGTCACCAACACCGGACGCCTCGCCTGGACCGACGGCACCAGCCCACCCGAAATCAACCACGCGCATCACCCCGACGAACTCCTCAACGCAGACCCCGACCCACCCGACGAAGACGAAGGTTGAGCAAGTAAACCCGCGGTGCCACACTGAACGCGTGCCGCCGCACCGCGACCTCGCCGCGTACAACGATCGAGCGCCTGAGTACGACCACGGGTGGCGGGGCAAGCTGCACCACGAGATCACCGACCGCACCGCCGATCTCGCGGTGGCGGCCATCGCCTCTCCCGGCAGCGTGCTGGACGTGGGATGCGGAACGGGCCATCTGCTGCGCACCCTGGCCCGCCGCTATCCGGACGCCCGGCAACTTTGCGGCATCGACGCCGCACCGCAAATGATCGCTACAGCAAGGGCTTTCGGCGACGACACTCGGCTGAGCTTCGCGGTCGGGGTGGCCGAAGACCTCGAGTACCCCGACGACACCTTCGACCTGATCGTCAGCACGACATCGTTCGATCACTGGACGGATCAACAGGCCGGGCTCGTCGAATGCGCGCGGGTGCTGCGCCCCGGCGGTCACCTGGTGCTCGTCGACCAGTTCTCGCTGTGGCTGCTGCCGACCCTGGCCACCAGCCGGCGCGGCAAGGCCCGCACCCGAGGCCGCGCCACGGCGCTGCTGCTGCGCGCGGGGTTTCGTTCCCCGCAGTGGCACCGGGTGTACGCGCTGATCATCAACGGCGTGACGGCAACTAGCCCAGCGTGAACGGGGCGAAGCTGCCGTCGAGCACGTTCAGGTGCCCGATCGTGCGCCCGGTGACCACGGCCGGATCCACCAACGCTAATTCGACTGCCGCGCGGGCAAATTCGTCGGCCGAGGCGGTGTCCACGAAGCCGCTGGCGTAGTAGGCCAGGCCTGGCGTGAGGATCGGTTTCGACGGCGACAGCGCGTTCACCGCGATGTTGTGGTCGGCCAGGTCGTACGCCGCGCACTGGGTGAGATGCTCTAGGGCCGCCTTGGATCCGCCGTAACCGGGCAGGACGCCGCCGCTGCGGTCGGGATAGGGTCCGTCCCCGGGCATCCGCGACGCGACCGAGGTGATGTTGATGATCGAGCCGCCGCCCGCGTCGAACATGTCCGGACACACCAGTTGCATCAGCTCGTAGGCGGCGAACACCGCGATGTCGAAATGGCGGCGAAACGCCTGCAACGGTGTGCTGACGAACCCCGGCCAGCCGGGCTTGGCGCCGCCGCTGGCGGCCTTGGGCGGTTTCGCGCGCGGTGGCGAACCGGGGACCGGGGGCCTGCCGGGCGCGGTGAAGGCCGCGTTGTTGACCAGAATCGTGATGGGCCCCAACGCCTCTCGCGCCTCGCCCACCAGCCGCGCGACGTCGTCGCGGTCGGTCAGGTCGGCGCGAATCGCCACGGCGCGCCCGCCGGCCCCCTCGACCTCGGCGACCGTCTCGCCGATGGTGCCGGGCAGCCGGTCGTCCCACACCTGTTCGGTGCGCCCGACGACGGCCACCGCCGCGCCCTCCGCGGCGAGGGCCAGCGCGATCGCCCGGCCCAGCCCGCGGCTGGCGCCGGTGACGATCGCGACCCGCCCCGACAGTCGCCCCGTCATCCCGTCACCCCGTGCACGACGATGGCGGTCGTCTGCTCCACCCAGGTGTCGTCCAGCTGCTCCTCCGGGCGCAGCAGCATCCTCAGCATCGTCGCCCCTCCGATCAGCTCGATCAACCGGTCCGGGTCCACGTCGGGATGCGCCTCACCCCGGTCGATCGCCTCGCGCAGCCGCACCCGCACCGCCGTGAACACGCCGGCGAAGCGCGACATCACCCGGGCGTTCAGGGCGGGATCGGCGGTCATGTCGGCCACCAGGCCGGGCAACGCCGCGCGCACCACCGGCGTGGTGAACACGTCGCGGGTGGCCTCGATCATCGTCCGCACGTCGGCGGCGATGTCGCCGGCCGGGGCCTGCAGCGCGGTGGGCGCCGTCGGAAACGCCGCCTCGTGCACCAGTTCCGCCTTGCTCGACCACCGCCGATACAGCGCCGATTTGGTGGTCCCGGCGCGCTCGGCCACCGCGGCCAGGCTGAGGTTCGAATAGCCGATCTCCACAAGCAGTTCCGTGGTCGCCGTGAGGATGGCAGAGTCGATGCGCGGGTCCCTCGGCCGCCCGGCGCCCGGGGCCTTGTCAAGGTAAGACGGGTCTGCTTTCATAACGCTACCTACCGTATCGTAATTGCCTCACGGAAGTCTCGAAGAATGGAGGCACCTTAATGTCGAAAACGTCGAACGAACCTGTGCTGGACAAGGTCGACCGACTTCAGCGCTCCAGCCGGGACGTCACAAAGCTGCCCGCGGTGATGTCGCAGTGGCTGTCGACCGTGTTACCGGGCGGGGCCAAGCCGCAGGTGACGGTCGAAAGCGGCGTGGACGCCACCGGCATGTCGTCGGAAACCATCATCTTGACCGCACGCTGGCAACAGGACGGCGAACCGATCGAACAGCGGCTGGTGGCGCGGGTGGCGCCGACCGCCGAGGACGTGCAGGTCTTCCCGACGTATCGGCTCGACCACCAATTCGAGGTGATCCGCAAGGTCGGCGAAATCACCGACGTGCCCGTCCCGCGCGTGCGCTGGCTCGAGCCCACCGGCGACGTGCTGGGCACGCCCTTTTTCGTGATGGATTACGTCGAGGGCGAGGTGCCGCCCGACGTCATGCCCTACACGTTCGGCGGCAACTGGTTCGCCGACGCCCCCGCCGAACGCCAGCGCGCACTGCAGGACGCCACGGTGGGCGTGCTGGCCAAGCTGCACGCGATCCCGAACGCCGAGAAGACATTTGGGTTCCTCTCCACGCAAGACGGCGACACGGCGCTGCGCCGGCACTTCAACTGGGTCCGCGAGTGGTACGACTTCGCGGTGCCCGACATCGGCCGATCGCCGCTGCTGGAGCGGACTTTCGCGTGGCTGGAAGACAACTGGCCGGACGAGGCCGCCGCGGCCGAGCCCGTCCTGCTGTGGGGCGACGCGCGGGTGGGCAACGTGCTGTACCGCGACTTCGCGCCGGTCGCGGTGCTGGACTGGGAAATGGTTACGCTGGGGCCGCGCGAGCTCGATATCGCGTGGATGATTTACGCGCACATGGTGTTTCAAGAACTCGCCGGCCTCGCGACGCTGCCCGGGTTGCCCGACGTGATGCGCGAGGACGACGTCCGCGCCACCTACCGTCAGCTCACCGGCGTCGAGGTGGGCGACCTGCGCTGGTTCTACGCCTACTCCGGGGTGATGTGGGCCTGCGTGTTCATGCGCACCGGCGCGCGCCGGGTGCACTTCGGCGAGACCGAGAAGCCCGACGACGTCGAATCGCTGTTCTACCACGCCGGATTGATGCGGCGCTTAATCGATGACAGCCTCATCGGAGAGGATCAGTAATGCTTGGCCCGCTTGACGAGTTCCCGGTACATCAGGTTCCCCAACCGATCGCGTGGGCCGGTTCCTCGGACCGCAACTTCTACGATCGCTCCTACTTCAACGCCCACGACCGCACCGGCGACATCTTCGTGATCAGCGGCATCGGCTACTACCCCAACCTCGGCGTCAAGGACGCGTTCTTCCTCGTCCGCCGCGGGGATACGCAGACGGCGGTGCACCTGTCCGACGCGATCGACCAGGACCGGCTGAACCAGAACGTCAACGGCTACCGCATCGAGGTCAGCGAACCGCTGCGC
>NZ_LZKE01000237.1:0-45736 GCF_001672675.1 Mycobacterium sp. E2327 | reverse complement strand
TCATCGTGGTGCACCGCGCGGCGCTGGGCGGACGGGCCGGCGATCCCGCGGCCCGCGACGCCGAGGTGACGGCGGTCCGCGAGGCGGCCCGGCTGATCGCCGAGGACGAGCGGCTCACCCCCGCCCTGGTGCCGCTCGGCGACGGGCTGCTGGCCGCGGTCCGCGACTAGTTCCGGCGGCCAAATCTTTACGGGTTCCTGACGGGGCGCCTCCTTGACGCTCGACTGAACGCGCGTTTAGTGTACTGAACATGCGTTCAGCCGACCTGACCGCCGCCGCCCGGATCCGAGACGCGGCCATCGAGCGGTTCGGCGAGCATGGCTTCGGCGTGGGTCTGCGCAAGATCGCCGACGCGGCCGGGGTGAGCGCCGCGCTGGTGATCCACCACTTCGGCTCCAAGGAGGGCCTGCGCAAGGCTTGCGACGACTACGTCGCAGAACAGATCCGCGAGACCAAGGCGGAGGCGCTGCAATCCAACGACCCGGCCGTGTGGTTCGGGCAATTGGCCGAAATCGAAGAATTCGCCCCGCTGACCGCCTACGTGTTACGCAGCATGCAGACCGGCGGCGACCTCGCGAAGATGTTGTGGCAGAGAATGATTGACAACGCCGAGGGATACCTGGAAGACGGCGTGCGGGCCGGGACCATCAAGCCCAGCCGTGACCCACGGGCCAGGGCCAAGTACCTGGGCATCACGGGAGGCGGCGGGCTCCTGCTTTATCTGCAGATGCACGACACCCCAACCGATCTGCGTGCGGTCCTGCGCGACTACGCGCGGGACATGATCCTGCCGGCCTTGGAGATCTACACCGAGGGCCTGATGGTCGACCGCACCATGTACGACGCGTTCCTGGCAGCAGAAGATCAAGGAGGATCACATGCCGGCTGACACAGTCGCACCCATCGAAATCCGGGGCCTGACCAAGAACTTCGGCGCGGTGCGCGCGCTGGACGGCCTCGACCTCACGGTGCGTGAGGGAGAGGTGCACGGCTTCCTCGGGCCGAACGGGGCGGGGAAATCGACGACCATCCGCATCCTGCTGGGCCTGGTCAAGGCCGACGGCGGAAGCGCGCGGTTGTTGGGCGGCGACCCGTGGACCGACGCGGTCGACCTGCACCGCCAAATCGCCTACGTGCCGGGCGATGTGACGCTGTGGCCCTCACTGACCGGCGGCGAGACCATCGACCTGCTGGCCCGCATGCGCGGCGGCATCGACGAGTCGCGCCGAGCCGAGCTCATCGAGCGCTTCGACCTCGACCCGCACAAGAAGGCGCGTACCTACTCGAAGGGCAACCGGCAGAAGGTCTCCCTGATCTCAGCCTTTTCGTCACACGCCCGGCTGCTCCTGCTGGACGAACCCAGCAGCGGACTGGACCCGTTGATGGAGAACGTCTTTCAGCAGTGCGTCGCCGAGGCACGCGACCGCGGCACCACGGTCTTGCTGTCCAGCCACATTCTGGCCGAAACGGAAGCGCTCTGCGAGCGGGTCACCATCATCCGCGCGGGCCGGACCGTCGAGAGCGGCACGCTGGAGTCGATGCGCCATCTCAGCCGCACCTCGATACGGGCCGAAATCGTCGGCGATCCGGGCGATCTCAGGCGCATCAAGGGCGTCGAGGACGTCAGCATCCAGGGCAACACGCTGCGTGCCCAGGTCGACAGCGAAAGCCTGGGTGAGCTCATCCGCGCCCTCGGCGACGCCGGCGTGCGCAGCCTCGTCAGCCAGCCCCCGACGCTGGAGGAACTCTTCCTGCGCCACTACGACACCACGGACAAGGTGTCGGCATGAGCACCGCGACCCTGGATCGGCCCCGCCACCCGGCGCACCCGGCGCCTCGGGCCGGCTCGAATTTCTCCGGGACGCTTAGCATGTTGCGGCTCTACCTGCGCCGCGACCGGGTCTCGTTGCCGCTGTGGGTGCTGCTGTTATCGGTGCCACTGGCCAGTGTCTACGTCGGCAGCGTCCTGAAGGTCTACCCCACCGAGACCGCCCGCGCGGGGTTCGCGGCATCCATCATGGCCAGCCCGGCCCAGCGCGCGCTCTACGGCCAGGTCTACAACCACAGCGTTGGCGCCGTTGGCATTTGGAAGGCCGGGATGTTCCACCTGCTGATCGCGGTGGCCGTCATCCTCACGGTGATCCGCCACACCCGCGCCGACGAGGAGACCGGCCGGACCGAACTCGTGGACTCGACCGCGGTCGGCCGATACGCGAGCCTGACCGCGGCCCTGCTGTTGTCGTTCGGGGCGTCGATCGCCACCGGCGCGATCGGCGCGGCCGGGCTGCTCACCACCGACATCCCGCGCGCCGGGTCGCTGGCGTTCGGCGCCGCCCTGGCGTGCTCCGGCCTGGTCTTCACCGCGGTCGCCGCGGTGGCCGCGCAGCTGTCGCCGAGCGCTCGCGTCGCGCGCGGCACCGCGTTCGCGGTGTTGGGGACCGCGTTCACGCTGCGCGCCGTCGGCGACGCGGGCGACGGAACGCTGTCGTGGTTCTCGCCGCTGGGATGGTCGCTGCAGGTCCGGCCCTACGCGGGCGATCGCTGGTGGGTGTTGCTGCTGCACCTGGCGACGACGGCCGTGCTGACCCTGGTGGCCTACCGACTGCTCGCCGGGCGCGACGTGGGGGCCGGGCTGATAGCGGAACGTCCCGGTCCCGGCAAGGCCGGACCGCGGTTGGGCGGCGTCGACGGCCTGACGTGGCGGCTCGACCGCGGCGCGTTGGTGCTGTGGACCGTTGGGCTGTGCCTGTACGGCCTGTTGATGGGCAGCGTGGTCCACGGCATCGGCGACGAGCTCGGCGACAGCACCATCGTGCGCGACATCGTCGCGCGGATGGGCGGCACCAGCGTCCTGGAGGAGGCGTTCATCGCGGTCGCCTTCGCCATGATGGGCATGGTGGCCGCGGCGTTCGCCATCTCGCTCACCCTGCGCCTGCACCAGGAGGAAACCGGCCAGCGCGCCGAGACCACGCTGGCCGGGGCGGTCTCCCGAACCCACTGGCTGGCAAGCCATTTGGCGGCCGCCCTGCTCGGGTCCGCGGTCGCGATGCTGGCCAGCGGCGTGGCCGGCGGGCTCGTCTACGGTGTAGCGGCCGGCGACGTCGGCGGCAAGCTGGCCGTCGTGGTCGGCACCGCCGCCGTCCAGCTGCCCGCCGTCTGGCTGCTGGCCGCGGTCACCGTCGCGCTATTCGGCGTAGCCCCGCGGTTCACCCCGGTGGCGTGGGGCGTGCTGGTCTGCTTCGTCGCGATCTACCTGATCGGCGAGCTGGCGCGGTTCCCGCATTGGCTGCTCGACCTGGAGCCGTTCGCCCACGTTCCGCGGGTCGGCGCCGACTTCACCGCCGCGCCGCTGCTCTGGCTACTGGCCATCGACGCCGCGCTGATCATCTTGGGAGCCATGGCTTTTCGACGCCGTGATCTACGTTGCTAGGGAGGGCACGATCATGAAAACCGCGATTCGACTGACGGCATCCTCGATCTTCGGAACGGCCGCAACCTGTTTGATCCTGTTCGGACCGGCGGGCACGTTCCACTATTGGCAGGCATGGGTTTTTCTCGCCGTGTTCACGGTGGCCTCGCTCGTCCCCACCATCTACCTGGCCAAGGTCAACCCTGCGGCCCTGCGGCGCCGCATGCACGCCGGCCCGCGGGCGGAAACGAGGGCGGCTCAGAAGGTCATCATCACCAGCTCGTTCCTGGTCCTCTTTGTGATGATGGCGTTCAGCGCGCTCGATCACCGGATGGGCTGGTCGACGGTGCCGGTGTGGCTGTCCCTGTTCGGCGACGTGCTGGTGGCCGCCGGGCTCGGCCTAGCCATGCTGGTGATCATCCAAAACAGTTACGCCGCAGCCACCGTCACGGTGGAAGCGGGCCAGAAGGTGGCCTCCGGTGGCGTCTACAAGTTCGTCCGGCACCCGATGTACGTCGGGAACGTCATCATGATGGTGGGCATGCCGTTGGCGCTGGGCTCGTACTGGGGGCTGCACTTCGTCATTCCGGGGGTCGCGGTGCTCGTCTTCCGTATCCTCGACGAGGAGAAGCTGCTCGTCCAGGACCTGCCGGGGTACCGCGAATACGCGCAGCACGTGCGCTATCGCTTGGTGCCCAATGTCTGGTAGACGCTCTAAGGTATTGGCGTGGCGCGAAATCCGGCACCCGCCCTCGACCGACCATGGCGACGTCCCGGCGCCCTCCGTTACGCGCTGACCCGGCTCCGCGGCATCGTTAAGCCGCCCATCACCGTCACCCCGGCGCCGGCCGGCGTCCTCGTCGAGCGTGACGTCGGCGTTCCCACCCGCGATGGGACGGTGTTGCGGATCAATGTCTACCGCACGCCCGACGACACGGCTCGACCGGTGATCTTGAGCGTGCATCCGTATGGCAAGGACAACCTCCCGCGGCGGCGGGCCGGCCGGTGGACGTTCTCGGTGCAATTTCGGGCGCTGCGCCAGACCGAGCCGATCACCTTCTCCGCGCTGACCGGTTGGGAGGCGCCGGATCCGGCGTGGTGGACCGCGAACGGCTTCGCCGTGGTGAACGCCGACATGCGCGGCTGCGGCCACTCCGACGGCACCGGAAACCTGCTGTCGCGCCAGGAGGCCGAGGACACCTACGACCTCGTGCAGTGGATCGCCAGCCGGCCGTGGTGCGACGGCCGCGTCGTGATGCTCGGGGTGTCCTACCTGGCCATCACCCAATACGCCGTCGCGGCCCTGCAACCGCCGGCGCTGCGGGCGATCTGCCCGTGGGAGGGCTTCACCGACGCGTATCGCGACCTGACCTTTCCCGGTGGCGTGCGCGAGCTCGGCTTCACCCGGTTGTGGTCGCGCAACGTGCGTCGCGACACCCGGCAGCGCTACGACCTCGAGCGGATGCAGGACGCCCACCCGCTGCGCGACGACTTCTGGCGCTCGGTGGTGCCCGACGTGTCGGCGATCAAGGTGCCCATGCTGGTCTGCGGCAGCTTCTCGGACAACAACCTGCACAGCCGCGGTTCGATCCGGGCGTTCATGCGCGCGGGTTCCGCCCACGCCCGGCTCTACACCCATCGCAGCGGCAAGTGGGCGACGTTCTACTCCGAGGCGGCGCGGGCCGAACAGCTCGAGTTCTTCCGCGGCGTGCTCGACGGCGCCGAGCAATCCCGCAGCGTGCGCCTCGAAGTGCGCGAGGACCGCGACACCGTCGCCGCGGTGCGCGAGGAATCCGACTGGCCGCTCCCCCGGACCCGTTGGCGGCCAATGTATCTCGCGGGCGCCGGCCTCTTGGCGCCCGAGCCGCCGACGCGGGTCGGCAGCGTCGCGTTCGAAACCGCCTATAACGCAGCGGCGTTCAGCTGGACGGTCCCGGACGACCTCGAGCTGACCGGCCCGATGGCTGCCCGGCTCTGGATCGAACTTGACGGCTGCGACGACGCCAACCTGTTCGTCGGCGTGGAGAAGTGGCGGGACGGCCGGTTCGTCGGGTTCGAGGGGTCGTACGGGTACGGCCGCGACCGGGTCACCACCGGGTGGCAGCGGGTCTCGCTGCGGGCTTTGGACCCGGAGCTCTCGCGGCCGTGGGAACCCGTCGCACGATGCGCCGAGCCGCAGCCGGTCTCCGCAGGCGAGGTGGTCGCCGTCGACGTCGCGCTGGGCCCCTCGGCCACGCTGTTCCGCGCGGGCGAGCAGCTGCGGCTGGTGGTCGCCGGGCGCTGGTTGTGCCCGACCAACCCGCTGACCGGTCAGCTGCCCGCGGCGTATCAGGGCTCACCGCGCGGTCGCGTCACCCTGCACTGGGGCCCGGACCACGACGCGCACCTGCTGATCCCGGAAGTCCCCTAGCCCGCCGAGCAGACGCAGAATCGCACGTTTCGCCGCTCAGATATGCGATTCCGCGTCTGCTCGCGGAAGAAGCCGAGCCGCGCTAGATCCAGACGCCCTTGCCGACCGCGACCACGCCGCCCGCGCTGATCGCGAAGCGCTCGCGGTCCTTCTCCAGGTCGACCCCGACCATCTCGCCCGGTCCCACGACGACGTTCTTGTCCAGGATCGCGTGCCGCACCACCGCGCCGCGGCCGACGCGGGCGCCCGGCATGATCACGCTGCCCTCCACGATGGCGCCGTCGTCGACCACGACGTTCGACGACAGCACCGAATTGCGCACGGACGCCGCCGAGATGATGCTGCCGGCGCCCACGACCGACTCCTGGGCCGAGCCGCCGTTGACGAACTTGGCCGGCGCCAGGTTCTCCGACTCGCCCCGGATCGGCCAGCGCTTGTTGTAGAGGTTGAACACCGGGTGCACCGAGACCAGGTCCATGTGCGCGTCGTAGAACGCGTCCAGCGTCCCGACGTCGCGCCAGTAGCCGCGGTCGCGGTCGGTGGCCCCGGGCACCTCGTTGTCGGAGAAGTCGTACACCGCGGCGATCCCGTCTTCCACCAACCGCGGGATGATGTCGCCGCCCATGTCGTGATCGGAGTGGTCGTCGTCGGCATCGGCGCGGATCGCGTCGATGAGGACCTTGGTGGTGAAGATGTAGTTGCCCATGGAGGCGAACGTCGACTCCGGGTCGTCGGGGGTGCCCGGCGGCTCGAGCGGCTTCTCCACGAAATTGCGGATCCGGCCGGACTCGTCGGCGTCGATGCAGCCGAACGCGCTGGCGTCGGCGCGCGGCACCCGGATGCCGGCCACCGTCGCGCCGGCCCCGCTGTCGATGTGGAACTGGACCATCTGCTCGGGGTCCATCCGATAAACGTGGTCGGCGCCGAAAACGACTATGTAGTCGGGGTCTTCGTCGTAAATCAGGTTGAGGGACTGATAGATCGCATCGGCGGAGCCGGTGTACCAGCGCGGGCCGAGGCGCTGCTGCGCGGGCACCGGGGTGATGTACTCGCCGGCCAGGCCGGACAGCCGCCAGTTCTGCGAAATGTGACGGTCGAGTGAATGCGACTTGTATTGGGTGAGAACGCAGATCCTCAGATAGCGGGCATTGACCAGGTTGGAGAGCACGAAATCGATCAGCCGGTAGGCACCACCGAAGGGAACGGCGGGTTTGGCCCGGTCGGCGGTCAGAGGGTACAACCGCTTGCCCTCCCCGCCGGCCAGGACAATCCCCAGCACGTGTGGCGCTTCCCTCATGACTACAAACTATCGGCCCCCGCGAACCGCTGCCAGGGGGAGCGCGCTATTGGCGGCACGCTGACGGGCTGTCCGTCAATGGTTTTGGCTCCGCACCGCCGCTCGATCCGCAACCCGAGATGCGCGCCGACCCGTCGCCGAACTACGGTGCGGGTATGCGGGTGGCGATGATGACTCGGGAGTACCCACCAGACGTCTACGGCGGAGCCGGGGTACATGTCACCGAACTCGTCGCGCAGCTGCGCCGGCTGTGCGCGGTCGACGTGCACTGCATCGGCGCGCCCCGGCCGGACGCCTTCGCGCAGCAGCCCGACCCGCGCATCCACGACGCCAACCCGGCACTCTTGACACTGTCCGCCGACCTGATGATGGCCAACGCCGCGTCGGCGGCGAGCGTCGTGCACTCGCACACGTGGTACACCGGGCTGGCCGGGCATCTGACCGCGTTGCTCTACGACATTCCCCACGTTTTGACCGCGCATTCGCTCGAGCCGCTGCGGCCGTGGAAGGCCGAGCAACTCGGCGGCGGCTACCGGGTGTCGACGTGGGTGGAGCGGACCGCGGTGCTGGGCGCCGACGCCGTCATCGCGGTCAGTTCGGCGATGCGCGAAGACATTCTGCGGGTCTACTCCTCGCTGGATCCGAGCCAGGTGCACGTGGTGCGCAACGGCGTCGACACCAACGTCTGGTATCCGGCCGGCCCGGCGGAGAGCGGGTCGGTGCTGGCCGAACTCGGCGTCGACCCGGCGCGGCCCATGGTCGCGTTCGTGGGTCGGATCACCCGGCAGAAAGGCGTCGCGCACCTGGTGGCGGCCGCGCACCGGTTCAGCCCGGAGGTGCAGTTGGTGCTGTGCGCCGGCGCCCCCGACACACCGGAGCTGGCCGAGGAGGTCCGGGCCGCCGTCGCCGAGCTGGCCCGCGAGCGCGACGGGGTGTTCTGGATCCGGGAGATGCTCCCCATCGGGGAATTGCGCGAAATACTATCGGCGGCAACTGTTTTCGTGTGCCCGTCGGTTTACGAGCCGTTGGGGATCGTGAACCTCGAGGCGATGGCCTGCGCGACGGCGGTGGTGGCCTCCGACGTGGGCGGGATCCCCGAGGTGGTATCGGACGGGGTCACCGGGTCGCTGGTGCGCTTTGACCCCGACAACCCGGCCGCATTCCGGGCCGGCCTGGCCAGAGCGGTCAATGAGCTGGTGGCCGACCCCGACAGGGCAAAGCGCTATGGCGAGGCCGGGCGCCAGCGCTGCGTGGAGGACTTCTCGTGGGCGCACGTCGCCGAGCAGACGCTGGAGATCTACCGGAAGGTGTGCGCGTAAAGGCGCCTTAGCTGGTTACGCCCTTGAGCTCGTCGCCCAGGGCGGCGGCTTCGTCGGGTGTCAGCTCCACCACCAGCCGACCGCCTCCTTCGAGCGGTACCCGCATAACGATGCCGCGCCCCTCCTTCGTTGCTTCCAAAGGACCGTCTCCGGTACGGGGCTTCATCGCCGCCATCGAGTGCTCCCTCCAGATTCGAGCTGGCCCGCGTTCGCAGGCCTGGTCGGCGCCGAGCATGCCCCGCCAGTGGATTTCCAGCCATACCCGACTTTGAAATGCATCGACTGCCAAATCACGCCTCCATTGTTCCCTATCCGGGGCGGCAGTTACACAAAGACCCGCTTCTGAAGCCTGATCAGCCCGTCAAAGTGGCGTGGCGGGCACCCAGCAACCGCGAATATGGTCATCGACCATGCCGGTCGCCTGCATCAGCGCATAGGCGGTGGTGGGCCCGACGAAGCGGAATCCGCGTCGCTTCAATTCCTTGGCCATCGCCTTCGATTCGGCGGTGGCCGAGGGAATCTCCGACGCGTCGGCCGGGCGGGGGCGCGGGGACGGCGCGAACGACCACAGGAGCTTGGACAGGTCCTCGGCCGACCCCAGCTCGGCGGCCGCGCGCGCGTTGGCGATCGTCGCGTCGATCTTGGCGCGGTTGCGCACGATGCCCTCATCGGCCAGCAGCCGCTGCACGTCGGCGTCGGTGTAGCCGGCGACCGTCTCGATGTCGAACCCGGCGAAAGCCCGCCGGAAGTTCTCCCTTTTGCGCAGGATGATCAGCCACGACAGGCCGCTCTGGAAGGCCTCGAGGCTCATCCGCTCGAACAGCGCCACCCCGTCGTGCACGACGCGGCCCCATTCCTGGTCGTGGTAGTCGCGGTACATCTCGGTGCCGCCCGCCCAACCGCACCGAACCCGGCCGTCATCGCTCACATCTAGTCCTGACGATCCTCGGCGCCCTGGGGTTCCGCGGCGTCGGGCGCGGCTTCGTCGTCGGGCGCCGACGCGGCGTGCACCGCCGCCAGCTGGCCGCGCAGCGCCTCGAGTTCGCGGGCGAGCCGGTCCAAGACCCAGTCCACCTCGCTGGTCTTGTATCCCCGCAACACCTGGGTGAACTTGACGGCGTCGACGTCGGCGCCGGTGACGCCGTACGCGGGCAACACCGTCGCCGTCGTCCCCCGCGGCAGGGGCGGCAACTGCTCACCGCGACCGAACAGCAGGCTGGCCGCGCCGAACAAGACGACCGCCACCAGCACCAACACCACCAGGTACAGCAACACCAACGCCACGTCGTCGATATTGCCCTATCCCGCCGACAAGACGGCGATCAGCGCGGCCTGAGCCCGTTCATCGGCGGCCGATCGTCCAGCGACACCGGCGAGGTGCGCGCGGTGTAGCCGTAACCGTCGGGGCCTTCGGCGAAGAACTGGGTCAGCCCGATCCCGGAGTCGGGGATTCCGCAGCGCGACAGCAGGGTCGCGATCACCTGGCGGCTCATCGCGCCGAGCTCGGCCAGCGGCCGGTTGCGGTGCGCCCGAACGCCGAGGTTGACCTGGGCGATCGCATCCGGGCCCAACCGGTCGAAGGTGTCCACCAGCAGCCCGATTTCCACGCCGTAGCCCGGCGCGAACGGCAGCGAGGTCAGCAATTCCCGGGTGGCCGCGTACTCGCCTCCCAACGGCTGCAGGATGCAGCTCAGCTCCGGGCGCAACGCCGCCAGCAGCGGGCGCGCCACCAGCTCGGTCACCCGCCCGCCGCCCCCGTCGGCACCGTGCAGCGGCCGCCGGTAGAAACTCTTGACCAAGTGGATCCCGTCGCCGGTGAGCAGCGGGGTCACCAGCCAGGGCACGAACATCGGGTGCGGGTTGATCAGGTCGGAGTCGACGAAGACGACGATGTCGCCGCGGGTGGCCGCCAGCGAGCGCCACAGCGCCTCGCCCTTGCCGGGCCGCACGGGCACCTCGGGCAACGCCTGTTCGCGGCTGACGACGCGGGCGCCGGCGGCGATGGCGCGAATCTCGGTGTCGTCCGTCGAACCGGAATCCAGCACGATCAGCTCGTCGACCAGGCCATCGACCAGCGGTGAGATGCTGTCGATCACCGACTCGACGGTCGCTTCCTCGTTGAGCGCCGGCAGCACCACCGAGATGGTCCGCCCCGCCTTCGCCTCTTCCAGCTCGCGGACCGTCCGGCCGCGGCGGCTCCACCTGCGGTCGGCCAGCCAGACGTCCCCTGGCCGTGCCGCGAGCACGCCCTCGCTGGCAAGGTCCACCAGCTCCGTCATGCCAGCCCCCTTACCGTGCGCGCCGGTCGGCGCACCCCCTGGATCGAGGACACCATCTCCAGCACCCGCCGGGTGGCCTCGACCTGATGCACGCGGAACATTCGGACGCCCGCCGCCGCCGCCAGTGCCGTGGCGGCCAGCGTCCCCTCCAGCCGTTCGGTCAGCTCCACCCCCAAAGTCTCCCCGACGAAGTCCTTGTTACTCAAAGCCATCAGGACGGGCCATCCGGTGTTAACAAGCTCGCCTGCGTGTCGCAACAAAAGCAGCCCGTGGAAGGTGTTCTTGCCGAAGTCGTGGGCCGGGTCGATCAGCACCCGGTCACGGGCCACCCCGGCCGCGACCGCCCGCTCCGCCGCGCCGGTCACCTGGCGAATCACGTCGTCCACCACGCCGCGGGTGGTGGTTCCGTAACTCACCCGGAACGGGCGGGTGCGCGGCAACGCGCCCCCGGTGTGCGAGCACACCAGCCCCGCCCCGAACTCGGCGGCCACCTCGGGCAGGGCCGGGTCGATGCCGCCCCAGGTGTCGTTGATCAGGTCCGCGCCCGCCGCGCAGGCCACCCGGGCCACCCCGGAGCGCCAGGTGTCGGCGCTGATCAGCTGGTCGGGGTAGGCACCGCGCAGCCACTCGATGAACGGCACCAGCCGGCCGATCTCGGTGGCCTCGTCGACGTTCTCGCCGGGGCCCGCTTTGACGCCGCCGACGTCGATGACGTCGGCGCCTTCGGCGATGACGCGGTGGACGGCGTCCCGGGCGGCCCCGTCGCTGAAGGTCGCGCCCCGGTCGTAGAACGAATCCGGGGTGCGGTTGACGATCGCCATGATCAGCGCGCGGTCGCCCGCGACCGGCCGGCCGCACAGAGTCTGCACGGGTCTATGGTGCCTGGTCCTTACCCGTCGCGCCGCTCGGCCCCGGCACAAATAAATGGGGAGAATTCCCCATCAACTGCCCCCGCCGCGACGCGCACACTCACAGCGACGGGAGGCCCGAGATGTCTTTTGTGATTGCCGCGCCGGAGTTCATGGCGGCGGCGGCGACGGATTTGTCCGACATCGGCTCGGCGGTCAGCGCCGCGAATGCGGCCGCAGCGACCCGGACGACCGCGCTGCTGGCCGCCGGCGCCGACGAGGTGTCGGCGGCGGTGGCGTCGCTGTTTTCCAGGCAAGCAGTGGAGTTCCAGGCACTCGGCGCGCAGGCGGCGGCCTTTCATTCCCAATTCGTGGCGGCGTTAGGCGGCGCGGGCGCGGCCTATGCGGCCACCGAGGCGGCCAACGCCTCGCCGCTGGACGCCGTCTGGCAACCCGTGCGGGGAGTCATCAACTTGCCCACCGAGCTCTTGTTGGGCACGCCGCTCATCGGCAAGGGCATCAACGGGGCGCCGGGCACCGGGCAGCCCGGCGGGCCGGGCGGGCTGCTGTTCGGCCCCGGCGGCGACGGCGGATCCGGCGCGCCCGGCCAACCCGGCGGCCGCGGCGGCAACGCCTGGTTCTTCGGCAGCGGCGGCAACGGCGGAGCCGGCGGAACGGGCACCACCGGCACCGCGGGCACCGCCAGCGCCAAGGGCGGCCTGGGCGGTACCGGCGGGGTCGGCGGTGCCGGCGGGAACGGCGGGCTGATCTTCGGCAACGGCGGTGCCGGCGGTGTCGGCGGTATCGGCGGTCTCGGCGGACCCGGCGGCACCGGCAGCTCCGGCATCATCGTCGGCAACGGCACCAACGGCGGCCACGGCGGCACCGGCGGCAACGGCGGGGCCGGCGGCCAAGCCGAGGGATTGTCGGCAATGTTCGGCGGCCACGCCGGCGCCAGCGGCAATGGCGGTAACGGGGGTGGCGGCGGCCAGGGCGGCCAGGGTGGCAGCTCGTTCTTCGCCGGCAATGGTGGCAACGGCGGTGACGGCGGAGATGCCGGCTTCGGTGGCAGCGGCGGGGGGTCCGGCGCCGTCGCGGGTGTCGCGGGCAACGGCGGCAACGGCGGCAACGGCGGTGGCGGCGCCAGCACAAACACCGACGGCTCCGTCGGCGGGAACGGCGGGAACGGCGGCGGCGGCGGCTTCGGCTTCAATGGCGGCAACGGCGGCAAGGGTGGCGACGGCGCCAGCGGCATCCTCACCAACGTGACCCACGGCGCCATCGCCGGTGGTGGTGGTGGCGGCGGCGGGTTCGGCGGCGACGGCATACCCGGCGGCACCGGCGGCACCGGCGGTGACGGCGGAGCCGGCGGTTCGGCCCAGGTGAACCCGGGCACCAACTTCGGCGCCGCCACCGGGATCGCAGGCGGCGGCAACGGTAGTGGCCCCTCCGGCACCTCCGGCGGTCCCGGCGGTGGTGGTGGCGGCGGCGGTGTCGCGCAGGTCGGCGCTGCGGGGACCGGGCTCTTCGGCGGCGTCGGCGCCAACGGTACAGCCGGCGGCGGCGGCGTAGGCGGCCTTAGCGGTTCCGTCACCGCTGGCGCAGCCGGCGATGCCGTCGCCGCCGGCGGTGGTGGCGGCGGAGGCGGCGGTGTGAACGGCGGTTTCGGCGGCACCGGCGGCGACGGGGGCGCAGCCAGTGCCGATGTCCCCGGCGGGAGTGTCAGCGCTGGCGGGGGCTCCGGCGGCACAGGAGGCAACCCCGGCGGCAAGGGCAATGGGGTCGGCGCGTTCGGCGGTAGCTTCGGCGCGGCCAACATCGGCGGGGGTGGCGGCGGCGGCGCTGGCGCGGGCGAATCTACCGTCGCCATCGCC
Organism: Mycobacterium sp. E2327; assembly: GCF_001672675.1. Classification (NCBI taxonomy): domain Bacteria; kingdom Bacillati; phylum Actinomycetota; class Actinomycetes; order Mycobacteriales; family Mycobacteriaceae; genus Mycobacterium; species Mycobacterium sp. E2327. The sequence continues at coordinate 32,300 of NZ_LZKE01000237.1, read as the reverse complement.
ACGGGCGGCGCTGGCGGCGACGGCAACTAGCACCGACGGGCGTCGGCGACGTCGCTGCATTCAGACGCGAATGTGCGGCCTGCCGCACCGTGGATGGCGAACGTGCGGCCTGCCGCATACTCGGCGCACCCACCCGGCAATCTCCGGGCGCGCGAGTAATAAATGGGGAAAATTCCCCATCAACTGGCACCGCCTCCGCGCGCACACTTCACGGCAACGGCCTGGATCGACGGGAGCGGCCATGTCCTTTGTAATTGCGGCGCCGGAATTCATTGGGGCGGCGACGACGGATTTGCACAACATCGGCTCAGCGCTGAGCGCCGCAAACGCCGCGGCGGCGGGGCCGACAACCAGCGTGTTGGCGGCCGCCGAGGATGAGGTGTCGGCGGCGGTGGCGTCGCTGTTTTCCGGGCACGCAGTGGAGTTCCAAGCACTCAGCGCGCAGGCGGCGGTGTTTCATGCCCAGTTCGTGCAGGCCTTGAGCGGTGCGGGGGCTGCTTATGCGGCCACCGAGGCGGCCAACGCCTCGCCGCTGGACGCCGTGTGGCAGCCCGTTCGCGGCGTGATCAATTTGCCCACCGAGCTGTTGCTGGGGACCCCGTTGATCGGCAAGGGGATCAACGGCGCGCCGGGTACCGGGCAGCCCGGCGGGCCGGGCGGGCTGTTGTTCGGCCCCGGCGGTGATGGCGGTTCCGGCGCGCCCGGGCAGCCCGGCGGGCGTGGGGGCAACGCCTGGCTGTTCGGCAGCGGTGGCCGCGGCGGCGCCGGCGGGACGGGGATCACCGGCACCACGGGCGACGCGACCCAGAGCACCAATGGCGGCCTCGGCGGTAACGGGGGCACGGGCGGGCCCGGCGGGAACGGCGGGTTGATCTTCGGCAACGGCGGTGCCGGCGGTGCCGGCGGTGTCGGCGGGACCGGCGGGCACGGCGGCAACGGCCCCGACGGCGTGTTCGGCGGCCCAGTCAACGCCTTCAGCGGCACCGACGGCGGCCAGGGCGGCAACGGCGGCAAGGGTGGGGTCGGCGGCCAAGCCGAAGGATTGTCGGGAATGTTCGGCGGCCATGCGGGTGCCAACGGCAACGGCGGCGCCGGCGGCGACGGCGGCCAGGGCGGCCAGGGCGGCGGCGGCGCCTTCGACGATGGCACCGTCAACGGCGCTGGCAATGGTGGCAACGGCGGCAACGGCGGCGCCGCCGGCCTGGGTGGCGGCGCCGGCGGCCCCGGCGGCATCGCGGGCGCCGCAGGTACCGGTGGCAACGGCGGCGACGGCGGCCCCGGCGGCAACAGCACCTTCGGCCTCGACGGCCCCGGCCAGGGCGGAAACGGCGGCAACGGCGGTGCCAGCACCGCGAACGGCGGCAACGGCGGCAACGGCGGTAACGGCGGTACCGGCAGCTTCAGCGCGACCGTCAGCAACCCCACCGGCTTCGTCATGGGCGGAGGTGGCGGCAGTGGGGGGGCAGGCGGCGATAGCACCGGCGGTGGCACCGGCGGCACCGGTGGCACCGGCGGCACCGGCGGCGGGGCGCAGTCCTTCGGCATCGGCCACACCATCGCCGACGCCAGCGCCACCGGCGGCAACGGTGGTGGCGGCGGCGGCCCCGCCGGGGTCACCGGTGCCATCGGCGGTCCCGGTGGTGGTGGCGGCGGCGGCGGGATTGCCACCGTCGGTGCCAACACCGTCAACATCGGTGGCCAGGACGGCGTCAGCGCGAGTGGCTCCGGCGGTGGCCACGGCGGCCTCGCTGGCGCGGGCTCCGGCGGCGCCAACACCTTTGATGCCGCCGGCGGGGGCGGCGGCGGGGGCGGCGGTATCGGCGGTATCTTCGGCGGCACCGGCGGCGTCGGCGGCGCCGGCGGTGGTGCCGACTTGCTTAGCGGCGGCCCAGGCGGTCCCGAGGGTCAAGACGGCGCTCACGGCGCGGTTGGCGCCGGCGGCAGCGCCGGTCCCGGTGGTACCGGACATACTGGCGGAGGTGGGGGCGGCGGCGCCGCCGTCGTTATGGGTGCCGCCGGCAGCGCCTTCGGCGGCACCGGCGGCAACGGCGGCTAGCACGGGACGACAGACGTCCGCGACTGTGCGGCCAGCCAACTTAGCCCTTCGGCCGCTTACCCGCCGCGACGTCTTCCGGGTACTCGTCGTAGAACGGCATGTAGCCCTCGTCGCGGCCGGCCAGCACGTACAGCGGGTCCTTCACGTCGGACCCGTAGGCCTGCTCGCGCAGCTCCACCTTGCGGCTCTTGAAGGTCGTGGTGTGCTCCAGCGTCTTGACCACCCGCACGAACAACGGCAGCGCATAGGGCGGCAGCTGGGAGTACACCGCGCGGGCCAATGACTGGCCGTCGAATTCGGCGCCCTCGCGCAACTGGACCGCGGCCATCCCGGCGCGCCCGCCGGTGTGCGGGATCTCCACGCCGAACACCGTGCATTCCTCGACGGACGCGTCGGAGGCCAGCGCCGCCTCCACCTGCGTGGTGGCGACGTTCTCGCCCTTCCACCGGAACGTGTCGCCGAGCCGGTCGACGAACGCGGCGTGCCCCATGCCCTGCGGGCTCATCACGTCGCCCGAGTTGAACCACACGTCTCCCTCCCGAAAAGCGTTGCGCACCAACTTCTTTTCGGTCGACTCCTTATCGGTGTAGCCGTCGAACGGCTGCAGCTTGTTGACCGGGCTGAGCAGCAGGCCGGGCTGGCCGGCGGGCACCCGCCGCACCCGGCCGTTCTCGTCGCGTAGCGGCTCGCCGGTGTCCGGGTCGTACTCCACGTAGGCCAGCGGCATCGGGAAGACCCCGGTGGACCGGGGCACGTTGAAGACGTTGATGAACGCGGTGTTGCCCTCGCTGGAGGCGTAGAACTCGCACACCCGCTCGATGCCGAACCGCCGGGTGAACTCGTCCCAGATCTCCGGGCGCAGCCCGTTGCCGGCGATCACCCGCACTTTGTGCGCCCGGTCGGTCGGCTTGGGCGGCTGGTTGAGCAGGTAGCGGCAGATCTCGCCGATGTAGATGAACGCGGTGGCTTCGGTGGCGATCACCTCGTCCCAGAACTTCGACGCCGAAAACGACTTGCCCAACGCCAGCGTCGCCCCAGAGTTGATCACCGACGACAACGCCACCGTCAGCGCGTTGTTGTGGTACAGCGGCAGGCAGCTGTACAGCGTGTCGGTGCTCTTCAGCCGCAACCCGATGCCGCCGAACGCGGCCAGCGCCTTGAGCCAGCGCAGGTGCGTCATCACGCTGGCCTTGGGGAAACCCGTTGTGCCCGAGGTGAATATGTAGAACGCGGTGTCGCGCGCCTGCACGGCCGTCGCCGACGGCGGGTTGGTCGCCGGCGCGCTGACGGCGAAGCGGTCCAGGTCGTCGACGGTCAGCGTTTCGGTGGCGCCGGTGCCGCCGCACTCGGCCACGGCGCTGACCAGGTCGGTCTCCGCGATCAGCACCTTGGCGTCCAGCAGGCCCAGGCTGTGCGCCAGCACCTCGCCGCGCTGGTGGTAGTTGATCATCCCGGCGACCGCGCCGCACTTGACCGCGGCCAGCATGGCCAGCACCGCATGCGGCGAGTTGCGCAGCATGATCGCGACGACGTCACCGCTGCCGACGCCGTGCGCGGCCAGCACCGCGGCGTACCGGTTGGCGGTCGCGTTGGCGTCGCGGTAGGTCAGCTGCTGATCGCCGAACCGCAGGAAGACCCGGTCGCCGTGGCGGGCAGCCCGGTCGGCGAAGACCGTGCCGATCGATTTCTTGGAACCCGGCTGGGCGAACAGCCCGGTCAGTGCCCCGCGCACGATCGTCGGCATGTCGGCCAGCAGGCCCGGCACCCGAGATGCGATGTCGGTGAGCCTGACGGCCGTGCGCGCTCCCCCGTCGTCGGACACGTTTCCCTCTATTCCTGTAAGTCCTCACGGCGCACGTTCGCCCGGCACTCAGGCGGGTGCGCACGCCTCCACTGCGGCCCCCACCTTATCGACCAGCACCAACCGGTCCATCGCCGCTTGCGTGATGTACCCGCTGTCGAGCAATCCGCACAACCACAGCCACAGCCCCTCGTAATGCCCGAAGGGGTCCAGCATCACGATGGGTTTGTCGTGCACCCCGAGATAACCCGTGGTCCACGCGTCGAGCAGCTCGTCCAGGGTGCCGACCCCGCCGGGCAGCACGACGAACGCGTCGGCGCGGGCCTCCATGATCTGCTTGCGCTCGTGCATGGTGTCGCTGACGATCAGCTCGTCGGCGTGGCGGTCGGCGACCTCGAGGCGCATCAGGTTCTGCGGAATGACGCCGACGGTCCGCCCGCCGCGGGCGCGCGCCGCGCTCGCCACCGCGCCCATCGCCGAAACCCGGCCGCCGCCCCACACCAGCGTCCAGCCGCGCTCGGCGATCGCCTCGCCGAGTTCCGAAGCCAGCTCAAGCAATTCGGGGTGCTCCGGGCCCGACGCGCAGTACACGCACACCGCCCATTCGCGCATACAACGAAAGGTAGACCAAGCCCGGTGCGGCGCGCACACTGCGCGCAATAAACTCCGGCTGGTGCCGATTCGTTGGAACGTCCCCCAACACGAGGCGGCGTTGGAGCGGCTGAACGACGCGCTCGGGGCGGGCCGCGGCGCCGTCGTGCTCGGCCCCGACGGCTGCGGCAAATCCACCCTGGCCCGGCTGGCCGCCGAGGGCTACGGCCGCGCGCACCCGAGCACCCTCACCCGCTGGGTCACCGGCACCCCGACCGAGCGCGCCGTTCCGTTCGGGGCGTTCAGCCACCTGGTCGCGATCTCCGACCTCGGCAAGCCGGCCGCCCTGTTGCGGGCCGCGCGGGCGTCGCTGGCCGGCGGGGACGACCTGCTGCTCGTCGTCGACGACGCCCACCAGCTCGACATCCTGTCGGCCACGCTGGTCTACCAGCTGGCGCTGGCCGGCACGGGCCGGATGGTGGTCACCGCCCGCGGCCCGGATTTTTCGGCGGCGCCCGACGCCATCGCGGCGCTGTGGACCGACGGCCTGCTGCCGCGAATCGATGTCGAGGCGCCCGGCGGCGCGACCACAGCCGCCCAGGTCGACGCGTTCATCGCCGAGCTGCCCGCCCCGGCGCGGGCGGTGCTGGACTACCTCGCCGTGGCCGAGCCGCTGTCGGTCGCCGACCTGACCGCCCTCGCCGGGGCGGGCGCGGTCGGCGAGGCGGAGGATCTCGGCGCGGCGGAAACCCGGGTGCGCGGCGGCAGTTCGGATGTTCCTGACGAGCCGGTCGTGTACACCGCGCATCCGCTGTTCGCCGAGCGGGCGCGCGCCGCGCTCGGTCCCGACGACGCCCGGCGACGGCGCACCGACGTCGTCGAGCTGCTGTCCCAACGCGCGTCGGACCACCTCAGCGATCGGCTGCGGCTGGCGTCCCTGGCCCTGGACAGCGACGCCCCCCAGCGCGTCGCCGACGTCGCCGACGCCGCGCAGCAGGCGCTGCGCCTGGGCGACCTCGCGCTCGGCGAACGTCTGGCCCGCTCGGCGCTGGAGCGGTCCGGGGGCCTGGCGGCGCGGCTGTCGCTGGCGCACGCCCTCGGGTGGCAGGGCCGCGGCCGCGAGGCCGACGCGCTGCTCGCCGAGGTCGACTCCGCCGCGCTGGCCGAGCCGGCGCTGATGGACTGGGCGCTGCTGCGGGCCGCCAACCAGTTCTGGATGCTCAGCGAACCCGAGCGGGCCACCGCGTTCCTGCGCACCGTCCGCAATCGGGTGACGGATCCGGGCCCGCGCACCACCCTCGACGCCCTCAGCGCGACGTTCGCGATGAACGCCGGCAACGTCGGCTACGCCGTCAAGATCGCCGGCGACGTGCTGGATTCACCGTCGGCCGGCGACCAGGCGGTGGCCTGGGCCGCCAGTGCCGCCGCGCTGTGCGCGGCGCGGCAGGGCCGGTTCGGCGACGTGGAGCCGCTGGCGCAGCGCGCCCTGTCCGCCGAACACCCCGGGCTGCTGCGGTTCACGATCGGGCTGGGCCAGACCACCGCGCTGTTGATGGCGGGCCGGCTGCCCGACGCGCGCGAATTGGCCCAGCAGTTCACCGATTTCGCCGAATTGCAGCAGCCGGGCCGCGCGATCGGCGAGGTGCTGCTGGCGCATGTGCTGATCGCCGAGGGCGAGTTCGCGCAGGCGGCGGCGCTGCTTGGCCCGGCCGCCGCCACGCTGGAACGCACCGGCTACTCGTGGGGGCCGTTGTCGCTGACGCTGCTGGCGACCGCGTTGGCCCAGCAGGGCGACATCGCCGCCACCGCGAAGGCCTTGAGCCGGGCCGAGTCTCGGCACGGCACGAAGTCGGCGCTGTTCGGCCCGGAGCTCGGCATGGCGCGGGCGCGGCGGCTGGCGGCCACGCGCGACTCGGCCGGCGCCGTCGCCGCCGCCCGCGACGCCGCCCGGATGGCCGAGCGCGGCGGGCAGTCGGCGGTGGCGCTGCGCGCCTGGCACGAGGCCGTCCGCCTCGGCGACACCCGCGCGGTGGACCCGCTGGCCCGGCTGGGCGCCGAGGTCGACTGCGCGGTGGGGGGCCTGGCGCTCGCCCACGCCCGCGCCCTGGCGTCCGGCGACGAGGCCGCGCTGCGGGCCGTGTCAGACGAGCTGGCGGCGGCCGGGATGCGCGCCGCGGCCGCCGACGCCGCCGCGCAGGCGCGCCGCATTGTGCGCCAACCGTGACGCGCCCGCGTTACCACTGTGACTATTGCGCCTCACTGTTTCCGAAAGTGATTTCGCTCGGGGCTTGGAGGCTGCATGCGTATCCGCCCTTCGCGCGCGGCCCGGCTGCTCGCGGCCGGTTTGCTGATCGCCGCGCTGACGACTGACGCGTCGTCGGTCGTCGCCCCGCCCCGCGCCTTGGCGGCGCCCACCGGCCCGACGCTGCCGCTCGGCCACGCCGGCCGCTGGATGACCGACGCCGACGGACGCGTGGTGATCCTGCACGGGCTCAACCAGGTGTACAAGATTCCGCCGTACACGCCGTCGGCCGACGGGTTCGGCGACGACGACGCGGCCTTCCTGCAGGCCAACGGGTTCAACGCGATGCGGGTCGGTGTCATCTGGGCCGCCGTGGAGCCGCAGCCGCTCAGCTACGACGACAACTACCTCAGCTCGATCGCGCAGACCGTGGCGACCCTGGCGTCGCACGGCATCGTCAGCCTGCTCGACTTCCATCAGGACCTCTACAACGAGGCGTTCCAGGGCGAGGGCGCCCCCGCGTGGGCCGTGGCGCAGGCGGGCCTGCCCAACCCGCAACTCGGCTTTCCCGGCAACTACTTCCTCAACCCCGCCGAGGAGTACGCCTGGAATGCCTTCTGGCGCAACGCCCCCGCGCCTGACGGGATCGGGCTGCAGGATCACTACGCGCGGGCGTGGGCCCACGTCGCGGGCTTCTTCCACGGCAACCCTGGGGTGTTCGGCTACGAGGTGTTGAACGAGCCGTGGCCCGGCTTCATCTGGGAGGGCTGCTTCGACTTCGTCCTGGGCTGCCCGGTGCAGGACCACAAGCTGACCGTGTTCTACCGGAAGGTGGTGCCGGTCATCCGCGCGGCCGACCCCACCACGCTCGTGTTCTTCGAGCCGAACACGCTGTCCGACGAGGGCGTGCACACCGACCTGGGCGGGGTGGTCGACCCGAGCACCGGCTTCTCCTTCCACGACTACTGCGCCATCGAATCGGTGCTGCACAAGAACATCACCTGCCGCTTCCAGGACGGCCTCACGATCACCAACGCGAACCTCTACGCGTTCTTCCACCACATCCCGCCGCTGCTGACCGAGTTCGGCGCCACCAACGACCTGAAGAACATCGCCGAGGTGATGCGCCACACCGACCGGCAGCGGATGGGCTGGCTGGAGTGGGCGTACACCGGCAACGACAAGACGAGCTCGTCGCCGACCGACCAGGCGCTGGTCTTCGACCCGAGGCAGCCGCCCACGGGCGCCAATGTCAACGCGGCCAAGCTGGCGGTGCTCGCCGCGCCGTACCCGCAGGTGGTGGCGGGCACGCCGCGGGAGTGGTCGTTCCAGTCGGGCGTCTTCCGGCTCTGCTACACCACCGAGCGGGCCGACCACGCCGGCAGCTTCGCCGCCGGCGCGCAGACATTCATCTCGGTGCCGCCCGTCGAGTTTCCGAACGGCTACCACGCGAATGTCACCGGGGGACAAGTTGTTTCGCCGCCCAACGCGCCCGTGCTAGCCGTGGTGGCGAACGCGGGCGCGGGCCGGGTCGACGTGGTCGTGACACCGTGACGCCCTGACGCCCGCAATCCTCCGCCGAGCTGGGGGTACCACCCGCTTGCGGGGGACGCGCTGGCGTGGCCGTCGGCGCCGAGCGCTGCGCTGGCGCGAGGCTCGAGCCGGCCCGCCGACCCGCGATCGTCTCGTCAGATCGCCACGACGCGAACAAGCCCCTCTAACCCCGCGAAGTCATCGCCGTTTCGCGTGTAAAGGTCCAAACGACTGGCATGCGCGGTAGCTGCGATGAGCAGGTCGGCGAATCGGCTCCTTGGCTTCCGACCTTCGCGGACCACCGCGGCAACCACGAGCCCGTAGCTGCGTCCGGCGGCCGCGTCGAATGGGATTGGTTCCAGAATCGATTCGACTTCTTGCAATCGAGCTTGGCGCTTGGCAGCTTCCAGAGCGTCGGCGGCCAAGTGCGGGCCCGCCGCCAATTCCGCCACCGTGATTGCGGATATCGCCATCTCGTCGGGCAACGCGGTGACCACCGCCGGGTCATGCCAATCGACGACGACGGAAGTGTCGAGGAGACCGGACGACACTCAGAGGCCCTGATCTATCAACCGATCCAAGTCCGCGCGGAACCGACGATGATCAATGCGCACCGCGGATGTCGCCAGCGCCGCGACCTCATTGCGCGAGACAAACGAGCGACGACCCGCTCTGATTGGACGCAGTTCGGCCACCGGCTCACCGTTTCGCGTGACAACGAAGGTCTCACCGCTCGCAACCGCTTCGATCACCCTAGCGTTGTCATTCCGTAGTTCGCGTTGGGCGATTGTCCTAGGCATCCGCCTACTGTAGCAGATTGTGCTACATGGCGCTACGCGCCGAGATATCTGCGCAGCATCTCCACCGCGGCGGTGATGTTGGCGATCGGCACCCGCTCGTCGCGCGTGTGCGCCAGGTTCGGATCACCCGGGCCGAAATTGACCGCCGGGATCCCCAGCGCGGCGAACCGCGCCACGTCGGTCCAGCCGTATTTCGCGCGCACCTGGCCGCCGGCGGCCTCGACCAGCGCCTTGGCGGCGGGCTGGGACAGGCCGGGCAGCGCGCCCGCCGCGGAGTCGGTCAACTCGATGTGAACGTCGAGCCCGTCGAACACCGCGTGCACGTGTTGCAGCGCCGCCTCGACCGACCGGTCCGGGGCGAAGCGGAAGTTGACGGTCACCGCGGCCGCGTCGGGGATCACGTTGCCGGCCACGCCGCCGTCGATGCGCACCGCCGACAACCCCTCGCGATACTCACAGCCGTCGATGTCCACGCTGCGCGCGCGGTAGGAAGCCAACCGGTCCAGAACGGCACCCAGTTTGTGAATTGCGTTGTCGCCCAACCAGGATCGTGCGGAATGCGCGCGGGTGCCGGCGGCGCTGATCACCACCCGCAGCGTGCCCTGGCAGCCGGCCTCGATGAAGCCGCCGGTGGGTTCGCCCAGGATCGCGACGTCGGCGGACAACCAGTCCGGCAGCTCGCGCTGGATGCGGCCCAAACCGTTTGCCGCCGCGTCGATTTCCTCGCAGTCGTAGAAGACCAGGGTCAGGTCGTGCACCGGCTCGGCCACGGTGGCGGCCAGGTGCAGGAAGACCGCGTCGCCGGATTTCATGTCCGCGGTGCCGCAGCCCCACAGCTCGCCGTTGTCCAAGCGGCTGGGCAGGTTTTCGGCCACCGGCACGGTGTCGAGGTGCCCGGCCAGCAGCACCCGCGACGGCCGACCCTGCGAAGTGCGCGCGAGCACGGCGTCGCCATTGCGGACGATCTCGAAGCCGGCGGTCTGCGCGCGCAGGGCGGCCTCCACCTCGTCGGCCAGGCGCGCCTCGTCCCGCGACTCGCTGCGGATGTCGACCAGCGCCGCGGTCAGCGCGATCGGGTCCCCGCGTAGGTCCAGCACGCCCCCAAGGGTAGTGGTTCGGCCCGGCAAGTAACCTGACCGCCGTGACTGGAGCTGTAGGCATTGGGCTGGCGACGCTCGCCCACGACGGGTCGGTGCTCGACACGTGGTTTCCCGCACCGGAACTGACGGAATCGGCCACCGGCGGCACCTCGCGCCTCGCGTTGTCCGACGTTCCGCCGGAACTGGTCGCGCTGGTCGGCCGCGACGACGATCGCGGCACCGAGACCGTCGCTGTGCGCACCGTCATCGGTTCACTGGACGACGTGGCCGCCGACGCCTACGACGCCTACCTGCGGCTGCACCTGCTGTCGCATCGGTTGGTGGCGCCGCATGGGCTGAACGCCGGCGGCTTGTTCGGGGTGTTGACCAACGTCGTGTGGACTAATCGCGGTCCCTGCGCGATCGAGGGTTTCGAGGCGGTCCGGGCACGGCTGCGCCGCCACGGGCCGGTGACCGTCTACGGCGTCGACAAGTTCCCGCGAATGGTCGACTACGTCCTGCCCACCGGGGTGCGCATCGCCGACGCCGACCGGGTGCGCCTGGGCGCGCACCTGGCGCCCGGCACGACGGTGATGCACGAGGGTTTCGTCAACTACAACGCCGGCACCCTGGGCGCGTCGATGGTGGAGGGGCGCATCTCCGCCGGGGTCGTGGTGGGCGACGGGTCGGACGTCGGCGGCGGCGCGTCGATCATGGGCACGCTGTCCGGCGGTGGCACGCAAGTCATTTCGATCGGCAAGCGCTGTCTGCTCGGCGCCAACGCGGGCCTGGGCATCTCACTGGGCGACGACTGCGTCGTCGAGGCCGGCCTGTACGTCACCGCGGGCACCAAGGTGACCACGCCCGACGGCAAGGCGGTCAAGGCCCGCGAGCTCTCGGGTACCAACAACCTGTTGTTCAGGCGCAATTCGGTCACCGGGGCGGTCGAGGTGGTGGCCCGCGACGGTCAGGGCATCGCGCTGAACGAGGACCTGCACGCCAACTGAGTCAGCGGGGCACGTCCTCCAGGCCCAGTGTCGTGCCGTTGGTTTCCGGCAGCAAATAAGTGCAGACCAGGCCGACCGACGTCAGCGCGGCCAACATGGCGCCGATCGCCCAGCTGCCGTACGTCGCCAAAAGCGTCCCGGCGAGCAGCGGCGGCAGGGCCCCACCGATGACCCCGGCGAGGTTGAGGGCCAGCGCCGACCCGCTGTAGCGGTACCGCGTGGCGAACAGCTCCGGGATGAAGGCGGCGGTGGGCCCGGAGCCGATCGCCCCACCGATCGCCATCCCGACGACGGCAACCACGTACAGCGCCGGGTTGCGGGTGTTCAGCAGCGGCATCACCACGAACGCCCAGGGCAACAGGAGCGACCAGCCCAGCAACATCAGGCGGCGGCGCCCGACCAGGTCGGACAGGGTGGCCGAGGCCGCCACCGTCGCGATGCTGACCAGCCCGGTGAGCGCGCCCACCGACCAGATGAAGCCGCGGGTGTAGCCGAGGTGCGAATTGGCGTAGATGAGCAGATAGGTGTGACCCAGGTAGCCGAAACCGAATCCGCCCAGCAGGCTGCCGCCGGCCAGCAGGATCTCGCGGCGCTGCAGCCGCCACACCTCCCCGAGCGGCGCCTTGGGCACCAGGTCGCGGGCCTTCTCCTCGGCGAACACCGGGGTCTCGTCGATGTTGAGCCGCACGTAGAGCGCGATCCCGATCAGCGCGGCGCTGAACAGGAACGGCAGCCGCCATCCCCACTGCATGAACGCGGCGCTGCGTTCCCCGATGCTGAAGTTGACGCCCAAGAAGGTCAGGCTGGCGAGTACGGAAGCGGTGCCGGCGCCGAGCAGGGTGAACATGCCGTAGCGGCCCCGCTTGCCGGCGGGCGCGTACTCGGCGCTCAGCAGCGCCGACCCCGCCCATTCACCGCCGACGGCGAACCCCTGCATGAGTCGCAACACGATCAGGATCAACGGGGCGGCCACGCCGATGGCGGCCGTGCTGGGCACCAGCCCGACGCTGACGGTCGAGACGGCCATGATCAGCAGCGTGGCGATCAGCGTCTTCTTGCGGCCCAGCCGGTCGCCGAAGTACCCGAACACGGCGGCGCCCAGCGGCCGGGACAGGAACGCCGTCGCGAACGTCGCCAGCGAGGCGACGACGCCCAGCGTCGAACCGAGGCGCGGGAAGAACACCGTCGGGAACACCAGCGCGGCAGCGGTGCCGTAGATGAGGAAGTCGTAGTACTCGATCGCCGAGCCGACGAGGCAGGCGGCCGCCACCCGCCGCATGGGCGTGCGGGCGGGCTGGGCCGCAATCGTCGGCAGTTCCGTCACGACTACGACGGTAGGTGAAGGTGCGCCGTCACGCTCGATGGAAAACCTGGCAAAACGCTGCGTGTCACCTAAGCGCTCAGCCCTCGCTGACGGCCGCGAGCGCCCGTGTTTGTACGGCGACACGCCGTAATACGTGTACATCTGCGCACGCTCGCGACCGGGGCCGGCCGCGCTCAGCCCTCGGACAGCAGCTGCTTCTTGAGCACCTTGCCCATGGCGTTGCGGGGCAGCGCGTCGACCAGGCGCACCTCGCGCGGGCGCTTGTGGATCGACAGCTCTTGGGCGACGTAGTTGATCAGTTCGTCGGTGTTCAGATCCGACGAGCCGACGACGAAGGCGACGATGCGCTGGCCCAGGTCCTCGTCGGGCAGCCCGACGACGGCCGCCTCCTGCACGCCGGGGTGCCCGAGCAGCGAGGTTTCGATTTCGCCCGCGCCGACGCGGTATCCGCCGGACTTGATCAGGTCGACCGACTCGCGTCCGACGATGCGGTGCATGCCGCCGTCGTCGACGACCGCGACGTCGCCGGTGCGATACCAGCCGTCGGCCCCGAACGCCTCGGCGGTGGCCTCGGGCCGGTTCAGGTAGCCGTCGAACATCATCGGGCCCCGAACCTGAAGCCGCCCAACGGTTTCCCCGTCGTGCGGCACCGGGTTGTCGTTGTCGTCGAGCAGCCTGGTTTGCACGCCGGCGACCGGCAGGCCGACCCAGCCCGCGCGGCGTTCGCCGTCGGCCCGGGTGGAGATGGTGATCAGCGATTCCGAGGCGCCGTAGCGTTCGATGGGCTGGTGCCCGGTGAGCTGGGCCAGCCGGTCGAACACCGGCACCGGCAGCGGCGCGCTGCCGGACACCAGGAGCCGCGCCGGTCGCAGCGCCTCGGCCGCCGAGGCGTCGCCGACCACGCGCGACCACACGGTCGGGACCGCGAAGAACAGCGAGCCGCCCGACTCCGAGGCGGCTTTGGCGTAGCCGGCGGGCGTGGGTTTGCCGGTGTGCACGAAGCGGTTTCCGATCCGCAGCGAGCCGAGCAGTCCCAGCACCAGCCCGTGGACGTGGAACAGCGGCAGGCCGTGCACCAGGACGTCGTCGGCGGTCCACTGCCAGGCCTCGGCCAGCGCGTCGAGGTCCGCGGCGATCGCCCGGCGGCTCAGCACGACGCCCTTGGGCAGCCCGGTGGTGCCCGACGTGTAGATGATCATCGCGGTGGCATCGGGGGACGGCTCGGGATAGCGGTGCCAGGAGCGGGCGTGCAGTCGCACCGGAATGTGCGGCAGCCCTTCGGCTGCCGAGTCGTCGGCGGGTTCGGGCCCTAGCCACGCCCGCGCGCCGGAGTCGGTGAGCATGTGCCGGCGCTCGGCCACGCCGACGTCGGCGGGCACCGGCACGAAGGGCACTCCCGCGATCAGGCAGCCGGTGATCGCCAGCACGGTCGCCGCGGACGGCGTGGCCAGGACGGCGACCCGCTCCGCGCCGGCCACCCGCTCGGCGACCGAGGTGGCGGCGCCGACCAGGTCGCTGCGGCTGAGCGTGACGCCGTCGATGCTGACCGCGTCCGCGATGTCGGTGGTCGTAACGGCCGAGGGGTTCAGCGATGCCAGCAGCACGACTGCAGGCTACCCGGCAGCGTCAGGCTTGCTCGTCCCAGATCTTCATCAGGGTGGACAGGATCTCCTCGCCGCGGCCCAGCCCGGCCAGATGGCTTTCGCCGGGCAGCACGATCAGCTCGGCGTCGGGCAACAGGGACACGACGTGCTCACCGTGGGCAAACGGGACGATGTGGTCGCTGTCGCCGTGCCACCAGCGGACCGGGACTTTGACCTCGTCGAGCCGGAATCCCCAGTCCCGGGTGAAAAGGATCACGTCGTTGAACGGGGCCGCCAGCTGCTTGCGGCTGCCGTTGAGCAGGTCGTCGAGGAACATCGCGGCGAACTCCGGCCGGGTGAGCAGGCGCCGGTCGCCCTCCGGCGATATCGCCGCGTACAGGTACAGCGCGGGATTGGCGACCGGACGGATCGCCCGGATCACCAGGCTGGCGCCGATCCGCAGCGGGTCGCCCCCCAGCCGCAAGAACGGCGCCGCCCGCTTGCCCAGGTTCATCAGGCCGCTGGTGATCCCCTCGTCGCCGAGGAACGGCGCGACGCCGCCGAGCACGCCGACCGCGACGACGCGATCGGTCAGCACCGCGCCGGACGCGAGAGCGTACGGCCCGCCGCCGGACAGGCCGATGACCGCCATCTTGTCGATGCCCAGCGTGTCGGCGATCGTGCGCAGGTCCTCGCCGAAGGCCCGGATGTTCTCGTACCGGTGGGGCGTCGACGAACCCGTGCCCGGCCGGTCCATGCCGATCAGCCGGATGTCGTGCTGTTCGGCGTAGACGCGGGCCTCGACCGGGATCTGCCGGCGGGCGCCGGGGGTCCCGTGCAGCCAGAAGACCGCGCGACCCCACGGGGCGCCGAACTCGGCGAAACCGATCTGGCGGTCCTCACCGACCGCGATGTTGCCTTCGAGCTTGGGGCGGGCGATCGCGATGGCCATGCCTGAAGCTTTTCATGTGACGCGCGGTTTACCAAAGGCTCACAGGTCTACGCGTTCAGCGGCCGGTCGCCGATGACCCGTTCGGCCCGCAGCGTGGCCAGCTCGTCCGCCGACAGGCCCAGCCCTGACAGGATCTCGTCGTTGTGCTGACCCAGCGTCGGCGATGCGCCGCGGTGGTGGCGTGCGGGCCCGGGCGTGATGCGAAACGGCCAGCCGGGATACCGGTGCGCTCCGGTGACGGGATGGGTGAACTCCTCGTAGTATCCGCGCGCGTCGAGCTGAGGCAGGTCGTACATCTTCTCGCCGGTGATCAACGGTTCGGCCGGAATGCCTTGTGCGTGAAGGGTTTCGACGATCGCCTCGGGGGTCTGGGTGCGGGTCCAGGCGGCGACCATCTCGTCGAACGCGTCATGGTCGACGTTCGGGTCCCCGGGCAGCGACAGCGCCACCCACACGTCGTCGACGTTTGTCGGGTACACGCCCTGCAGGTAGCCGCGTCGACGGTTGCCCTCCCGCGTTTGCACGACGCCGTTCATCGAGTACTCGATCACCGGTTCGGCGGTCACGGCGGCGGCGACCTCGATCTGGGCGACCTCGATCAGTTGCCCCTCCCTCGTGCGACGCCGATGCTCCAGCGCCGCCAGCAGCGCGACCCCGGCGTGCACGCCGACGATCGGGTCGGCCGGCCCCTGCGGGTTGCACGGCGGCCCGTCGGCGTACCCGGTGACGGCCGACATGCCCGCGGTCTGCTCGAAGTTCAGCGCCCAGCCGACGTAATCGCGCCAGGGGCCCTGCAAGCCGAAACCCGGCATCCGCACCATGATCACGTCGGGCTTCAGCGTTACCAGGGACTCGTAGTCCAGACCGAACTGCTCCACCACTCGCGGGGAAAAGTTCTCCACGACGACGTCGGCCTGCGCGGCCAGCCGCCGCACGATCTCCCGGCCGCGCCCCGAGGTCAGGTCCAGCGTCAGGTCTCTCTTGTTGAGGTTGGTGGCCTGCCACAGGCCGCTGCGCTCGTACCAGTCGTCACCCTCGAAGGGAAACGCGCCGGAGTAGCGAAACCCGTCGGGCCGCTGGATCGACTCGACCTTGACGATGTCGGCGCCGAACGCGCCCAGGTAGCAGGTCAGGTACGCGCCGGCCCAGAAGGTGCTCAAATCGAGGACTTTCAGTCCCGCGAACGGAAGTGCCGCCGACGCCCGAGGGGGCACCGGATCCTGCTGCACCGCAGGGCCTTTCGTCGGCCGGAACGGCGCGCGGGGATATTGGAATCCCCCACCGTCCACGAAGAACTCGCGCTTGGCGTATTGCGGACATTCCAGCACGGTGGCGCCGTCGTTGACCGGGGTGGCCGGAATGCGCATCGCCTGGGCGAGTTCGACGATCTCGGCGACGGTCTGCTCGGCGAGCAACGGCTCTGCGCGAGCGTAGAATTCGGCGCGTTCGGGGCCGCCCAGCATGATCGGGATCTGCTGGTCGCCGAACTCTGGCAGGCCGAGCATCGCGCACACATCCAGCCAATGCTGACCCGTCAGGCAGTTGATTCCCACCCAGCCGTCCGCGGCGCGGACCACACCCAGCATGGGAGCTCCCCGGGCGTTGGGGGGCAAGCCGAGGCTGAGCATCTTCTGTGCCATCAGCATGGGATACGGCAGGGTCGAGAGCAATGATTCGAATTCCGAAACATCAACTCCGACAACCTGATCGGACGCAAGGCGGAGCGCGGTCAATGCGCCCAGCGCGCCGTAGGCACCCGCGACATACTCGGCGATCCGCGCGCCGACCTGCACCGGCGGGCGGTCGGGATCGCGGGCGCTGACCCAGCCCGACGCCGCCTGCAGCGTCAGCGACGTGGCCGGCCGGTCCCGCCACGGCCCGGACTGCCCGAAGGCAGATATGCGGAGCAGCACCAGGCTGTCGAGATCGAAGCCCAACGCTTCCAGCTCTCCGGGCCCGAGGTTCTCCACCACCACATCCGCCTGCGCGATCAGGTCCGGGGCGTCCTGTAGTGCCACAATTCGCTTGCCGGCGTTGAGGTACTCGAACAACCCGCCACTGCCCCAGTGGCGCAACGGATCTCCGCCCGACGGCTCAACCTTGGTGACCTCAGCACCGAGGTCGACGAAAAGCTTTGCCGCATAAGGGCCGGAGATCTCCCTGGTGATTTCGACGACGGACAGCCCCGCAAGGGGTCCGCTCACGCGGGAACCCCGATGGCCATCGCCTCCATGTACTGGTACAGCCCGGCGATGCCGCCGCCCTCGCGCCCCAACCCGCTGAGCTTGAACCCGCCGAACGGCGCGCCGCCGGGACCGCACCCGTTGACCGCGACCTGCCCGGTGCGGATGCGTCGCGCGACACCGACGGCACGGTCCACATCGCCGCCCCACACCGCCCCGGAAAGCCCGTACTGAGAGTTGTTGGCGATGGCGACCGCGTCGTCGTCGTCGCGGTAGCGCAGCACCGTCAGCACCGGCCCGAACACTTCCTCCTGGGCGATGGTCGAATCCGGGTCGACACCGGTGAGAATCGTCGGCTCGAAATAGAATCCGACGTCCAGGCCGGCCGGGCGGCCACCGCCGGTCGCCAGCCGGGCCCCGTCGTGGACCGCCCCGTCGACATGCGCCTGGACCCGGTCCCGCTGCGCGGCGCTGATCAGCGGCCCCATCTGCACGTCGGGGTCGGCGGGATCGCCGACCTTGACGTTGCGGGCCAGCGCCACCAGCCGGTCGACCACGTCGTCGTGCAGCGAGTCGGGAAGCAGCATCCGGCTGTGCAGGATGCAGGCCTGCCCCGCGTGCAGCGAGCACGAGTCGAACAGCATCTGCTGCAACATCTCGTCGGTGACTTGCGCGTCGTCCAGGACGATGCTGGCCGACTTGCCGCCCAGCTCCAGCAGGATCCGCTTCATGGTGTCGCCCGCGGCGGACATGACCTGGCGCCCGACGACGGAGCTGCCGGTGAAGCTCACCATGTCGATCCGCGGGTCGGTGGTGAGCAGCTTGGCCGCCTCGATGCCCGACGGCGTGACGACGTTGACCACGCCGGGCGGGATGTCGGTCTCCTCGTCGATGATCCGCGCGAGCGCGAGCCCCGCGAGCGGGGTCAGCGGCGAGGGCTTGAGCACGACGGTGTTGCCCGCGGCCAGCGCGTGGTTGAGCTTCATGACGTTGAGGCAATGCGGGAAGTTCCACGGCGTCAGGACCGATACGACGCCCAGCGGCTGGTGACGCAGCAACGTGGTGCCCGCGCTCATGCCGGTCACCGCTTGCTCGCCAAGCTGTTCGGCGAGCTGGGCCGCGACCATCGACATGTATCCGGCGCCGTCGATTTGCATCATCCGCTCGTTCGAAACGCAGCCCCACTCCGCCTGCGACAGCGCGAAAAACTCGTCGGCATGGTTGAGCAGCGCCGTGCCGAGCTGGTTGAGGCAGCCGGCCCGCTCCGATGGGCCCATGCGGCCCCACGGCCCGCTGTCGAAGGCCCGTCGCGCGGCGTCGATCGCCGCGCCGACCTGCGCGATGCTCGCGTCGGGCGCGGTGCCGATCGATTGCTCGGTCGCCGGATTGATGTCGTCGTAGCGACCGTCCTCCGGGTCGACCCATCTGCCGTCGATGTAGAGCTGGTAGGTGTCGACAAGAGTTCCCGCAGTTTGTAGCTCGGTCATGCGCGCTTCCTCACCCGAACGTCGGTCATCTAGACAGTCAGTGTTCACCCGCGGCCCTCCGGCGTCAATCATCAATTGAACGAATTCCCCCCTATTTCACGGCGTTGGCGGTCCATTGACAGACCTGGCCGGACCGAGTAGACACAACGTCGCAAGACACATTGGTGTGATGTGTCGGATCGTCCGTCAGGGAGGCTGGCCGTGCGGACCATATTTCCGTTGCACTCCCCCGACTTCTACGCGGGCGATCCGTACCCGGCGTACCGGGAGCTGCGCGCGTCGTCGCCGGTGTGCTGGAACGACGTGACGAACTTCTGGGCGCTGCTGAAGTACGAGGACATCCGCTTCGTGTCGAGCAACCCGGCGCTCTTCAGCTCCACCGAGGGCATCACGATCCCCGATCCCGCACAGCCGAGCCCGGTCCAGCCCGGCAGCCTGATCTTCACCGACCCGCCGCGGCACCGGCAGATGCGCAAGCTGATCAACTCCGGGTTCACCCGGCGGCGGGTGGCCGTCCTCGAGCCGAAGATCCGCGAGATCGTGCGGGGCATCCTCGACGACGTACAGCCCGATTCCGTCCACGAGTTCGCCGAAGAGATCGCCGCGCCGCTGCCCACCCGAATGATCGCCGAGCTCATCGGCGCCCCGCCCGACGACTGGGAGCAGTTCCGGGCCTGGTCGGACGCCGCCACCGGCACCGCCGACCCGGAGATCGAACTCGATCCCTTTGTGGCCATGGGCCAGCTTTTCGAGTACTTCCAGAAGCTGATCGCCCAGCGGCGCGTCGAGGCGCGCGACGACCTGCTGTCGGTCCTGGCGGGCGCGGAGATCGACGGGATCCGGCTCACCGACGAGGACCTGCTCAACTTCGCCTTCCTGCTGTTGGTCGCCGGCAACGAAACCACCCGCAATCTCATCGCTTTGGGCACGTGGGCGCTGATCGCCCACCCCGACCAGTGCCGACTGCTGGTCGAGGACCGCTCGCTGATCCCGGGCGCCGTCGAGGAGATGCTGCGGTGGAACAGCCCGGTGGTGCACATGGCCCGCACCGCGACGGCCGACGTCGAGATCCGGGGGCAGCGGATCGCTGAAGGCGACACGGTGGTGATGCTGTACGGGTCGGCCAACCGCGACGAGGACATCTTCGGCGCCGACTCGGAGGAGTTCAAGGTGACCCGCCACCCGAATCCGCACATCGCGTTCGGGTGTGGTGAACACTCCTGCGTCGGTGCGCAATTGGCCCGCCTGGAGGCCTCGGTGATGTTCGACGAGCTGCTGCGCCGCTTCCCCCGGCTGGAGCTGGTCGGCGAGGTGGACCGGATGCGCGCCACCATGGTGCCCGGCGTGAAGCGGATGCCCGTGCGGCTCGGGACGGCCCACTGATGGAGCTCGACTACACGCCCGAGCAACAACAGCTGCGCGCCGAGATCCGCGCCGCGCTGGAGCGGGTGATGACGCCCGAACGCACGATGGCGCTCAGCGAGCGCATGGAGGGCGGTCCCGAGGTGCGCGAATGCGTTCGCGCCCTGGCCGCGGCCAACCTGCTCGGTGTCGGCTGGCCCAAAGAGTATGGCGGACGGGGTTTTTCGGCGATCGAGCAGTTCATCTTCGCCCAGGAAGCGCAGCGGGTCAACGCGCCGATCCCGCTGGTGACGCTCAACACGGTCGGCCCCACCCTGATGCAGTGCGGCACCGAGGAACAGAAGCGGAAATTTCTGCCCGCCATCCTCGACGGCAGCGTGGAGTTCGCGATCGGCTACTCCGAGCCGGGGGCCGGCAGCGACCTGGCGTCGCTGCGCACCACCGCGGTGCGCGACGGTTCGGACTATGTGATCAACGGCCAGAAGATGTTCACCAGCGGCGCCGCCTACGCCGATTACGTCTGGCTGGCCGCCCGCACCGACCCGAACGTCAAGAAGCACAAGGGCATTTCGATCTTCATCGTGCCCACCTCGTCGCCCGGCTTCTCCTGGCAGCCGCTGCATACGATGCCGGGCATCTCCACCTTCTACACGTTTTACGACGACGTCCGGGTCCCGGCCAGCGCCATCGTGGCGGGCGAAAACCAGGGTTGGCAGCTGATCACCACACAGTTGAACTTCGAGCGTGCCGCGCTGGGCAACCTCGGCGCGCTGGAGCCGCTTTTCGAGAAGACCCTGGACTGGGCGACCACCACCGAACTCGACGGTGGCCGCGTCATCGACCAGCCCTGGGTGCGGCTCGCGCTGGCCAGGGTCGAGGCGCAGGTGGCCGCGTACAAGCTCGTCAACACGCGGGTCAACGCTGCGATGACGAAGGGCGAGCTCAACATGGGAGAAGCGTCGGCCGCCAAGGTTTTCGGAACCGAGCTCACGCAGCAGGTCGCGCGCCAGCTGCTGGAGGTGCTCGACGGCAACGGGGTGCGCCGCGGCGACGACGCGCCGTTGCGCGGCGCCCTGGAGACCGCCTATCGATGGGCGGTCATCAACACGTTCGGCGGTGGCGCCAACGAGATTCAGCGTGACATCATCGCCATGGCCGGGTTGGGGATGCCGAGGGCGCCCCGCGACCTTCGCCCCCAGCAGGAAACAGGAGGAACATGACCGACCAAGATGCCGAGGTGCTCACGAAGCTGCGGGCGCTCGTGGGCCAGCCCACCGGCGGGACCGGAAAGCCGTCGGTGGCACCGGATCCGGTCAACCAGCCGATGATCCGGCACTGGGCCCATGCGCTCGACGACATGAACCCCGTCTACCTCGATCCGGAGTTCGCGGCGTCGTCACGGTTCGGCGGCATCGTGTCGCCACCGGTGATGCTGCAGACGTGGACGATGCCGGCCCCGAAACTGGAGGGCATCGGGGACCGGGGCGGCTCCCCCGTCGAGATCCTCAGCAACCCAACGGCATTCCTGGACGAGGCCGGATACACCAGCACGGTGGCCACCAACTCGGAGTTCGAGATCGAGCGCTACCCGCGGCTGGGCGACGTCATCCGCGCAACGTCGGTGTTCGAGGAGGTCTCCGACGAGAAGAAGACCGCGCTGGGCACCGGATTCTTCTTGACCTGGTTGATCACCTACACCGATCAGAACGGTGAGGTGCTGGGGCGGCAGCGATTCCGCGTGCTGCGATTCAGGCCGGCAGCCTGATGGCCCCGCGGCTGGCGCCGGCGATCAGCCCGGACACCGAGTTCTTCTGGAATGGCCTGCGCGAGCACAAACTGCTGATTCAGCGCTGCGGCGGGTGCGGGACGCTGCGCCACCCGCCCCGCCCCATGTGCCCCAACTGCCGGTCCCTGGACTGGGAGGCGGTCGAGTCCTCGGGCCGCGGCACCGTCTACAGCTACGTGATGCCGCACGAACCCCGGTTCCCGTTCTTCGACTATCCCTACATCGTGGCGCTGGTGCAGCTCGACGAGGGGGTGCGGGTGGTGTCGAACCTGTGTGGCATCGACCCCGCCGACGTCACGGTCGGCATGCCCGTCGAGGTCTACTATCAGGCGTTCGATAACGATCTGGTCCTCCACCAATTCCGGCCTGTTCGGTAGGCGGCGCAATGGATTTCACGTTCACCGAAGAGCAGGAGACGATCGCCAAACTCGGCCGCGACACCTTCGAGCGCCGGGCCACCCCCGAACGGCTCGCCGAGCTGGAGGCCGGCGAGACCCGTTACGACGCCGCGCTATGGGCGGAACTCGCGGCCGCCGACCTGTTGGGCACCGCGCTGCCCGAGGCGGTCGGCGGTAACGGCGGCGGCTTCGTGGAGCTGGGGGTGCTCCTGGCCGAGGTGGGCTTCAGCGTCGCGCCGGTGCCCGCGTACGCGACGCTCGTGCTCGGCGCCGACCCGATCGCCCGGCACGGGACCGCCGAACAACAGCGGCGGTTCCTCCCCAGCGTCGTCGCCGGAACCCACATCCTGAGCGCGGGCCTGCAAGAGCCCGGCCGCTCCGATCCGACGCGGCCGTCCACCAAAGCTCTTCGCGACGGGCCGAATTGGCGACTGGACGGCGCCAAAGAGCTGGTGCCGGCGGCACAGCTGGCCGATACCATCCTGGTGCCCGCGTGCACCGACGACGGCGACGCCGGCCTGTTCCTGCTGCCCACCGACGCCCGCGGCGTCGAGATCCGCCCGGTCGCGACCACGAACCGCGAGCCGCACGCGGACGTGTTCCTCGATGGTGCAACGGTTTCCGCCGACGATCGGCTCGCCGGCCCGATCGACTCGTTGCACACTCGGGCGCTGGTGGGCCTGTGCGCGATCCAGCTCGGCGTCGCCGAGCGCGCGCTGCGCATCGCGGCCGACTACACCACCGGTCGTGAGCAGTTCGGCCGGCCGATCGGCAGCTTCCAGGCGGTGCAACAGCGGCTGGCCGACGCCTTCATCGACGTCGAAGCGATCCGATGGACCACCTGGCATGCGGCCTGGCTCGTCGCGCGGGGACGTCCCCCCGAAGAGGCGCAGCGGGCGGCTCGCATCGCGAAGTTCTGGGCCGCCGAGGCCGGCGCCCGCGTCGCCGCCACCGCCCAACAGGTGCACGGCGGCATCGGGATCGACGTCACCTATCCCCTGCACCGCTACTTTTTGTGGGCCAAGCACAACGAGCTCGCCCTCGGTCCCGCCACTGCGCAGCTGGCCAGTATCGGCAGCACCTATTCGGAAGGAAACCGATGACAGCCACCCAAAGCCGCACCACCCTCAAGTGGGCCGACATCAGCGTCGGCGACGAGGTGACCCCGCTCGAGATCCCCATCACCACAACGATGATCGTCGCCGGCGCCATCGCGTCGCGGGATTTCATGCCGGTGCACCACGACCGCGACTACGCCAACAAGCAGGGATCGCCGAACCTGTTCATGAACATTCTGACGACCAACGGGTATTGCGTGCGCTTCCTCACCGATTGGGCCGGCCCCGAGGCGATGGTGAAGAACCTGTCGATCCGCCTTGGCGTGCCGTGCTTTCCCGATGATCCGCTGCGCTTCACCGGCAGCGTGACATCGAAGACAGAAGGTTCGGACGGTGAGAACTTCGTCGAGGTGACGTTCAAGGGCTCCAACAGCCTTGGCGATCACGTCTCCGGCACCGCCGTCCTCAGCCTGCTCGACGGGGCCGGCTCATGAGCCGCTTGCTGCCCGGGAGTTGCGCCATCGTCGGCATCGGCCAGACCGAGTTCTCCAAGGAATCCGGGCGCAGCGAGCTGCAGTTGGCTTGTGAGGCGGTCAGCGCCGCACTCGACGACGCCGGCCTGGCACCCGCCGACGTCGACGGCATGGTCACCTTCACCATGGACTCCAGCGACGAGATCGACATCGCCCGCAACGTCGGCATCGGCGACCTGAGCTTCTTCTCCCGCGTACACCACGGCGGCGGCGCGGCGGCCGGCACGGTCGTGCACGCGGCGATGGCCGTCGCGACCGGCGTCGCCGACGTGGTGGTGTGCTGGCGCGCCTTCAACGAGCGCTCCGGCTTCCGCTTCGGCGGCAGCGGGCGCGACATGAGCGCGACGCCGCTGTTCATGGCGCACTACGCGCCGTTCGGATTGCTCACCCCCGCCGCCTGGGTCGCGATGCACGCCCAGCGCTACATGTCGACGTACGGGGTGACCAACGAGGACTTCGGCCGCATCGCCGTCGTCGACCGGGCGCACGCGGCCAAGAACCCCGACGCATGGTTCTACCAGCGCCCGATCACCCTGGAGGACCACCAGAACTCGCGCTGGATCGTCGAACCCGTGCTGCGGCTGCTGGATTGCTGTCAGGAGAGCGACGGCGGGGTCGCTCTGGTGGTGACGAGCGCCGAACGCGCCCGCGACCTTCGACAGCCGCCGGCGGTGATCACCGCGGCCGCTCAGGGCGCGGCCGCCAACGGGGAGATGATGACCAGCTACTACCGCGACGACATCACCGGGCTTCCGGAGATGGGGGTGGTCGCCAACCAGCTGTGGCGCGATTCGGGCCTCAAGCCTCAGGACATCCAAACCGCTTTCATCTACGACCATTTCACCCCGTTCGTGTTCACGCAGCTCGAGGAGCTCGGCTTCTGCGGGCGGGGCGAGGCGAAGGACTTCGCGACGGTCGACCGGCTGTCGCTGGGTGGGGAATTTCCGATCAACACCAACGGCGGGCTGCTCGGCGAGGCCTACATCCACGGCATGAACGGCATCACCGAGGGCGTGCGGCAGGTGCGCGGCACGTCCCACAACCAGGTCGAGAACGTCGAGCACGTGCTGGTCACGTCCGGAACCGGCGTCCCCACCAGCGGCCTGATCCTCGCACCCGCCGATTAGGGGGAACTCATGCCCAAGCTCGCGGTATTGACCGCACCCGGGGGGCCGATCGAGCTGGCCGAATTCCCGCTGACCGCGCCGGCGCCCGGGACCGCGGCGCTGCGGCTGCGGATGGCGGGGATCTGCGGGTCCGACCTGCACATCTTCCGCGGCGAGCTGCCGCTGCCGTGCCCGTTTGCCCTGGGTCACGAAATGGTCGGCGAGATAGTCGAACTCGGCGAGGGGATGACGACCGACGCGACCGGCAAGCCGCTCACCGTCGGCGACCGCGTCGTCACACCGTACTTCTGGACCTGCGGGCAGTGTCACGCTTGCGCGCGCGGCAGGTC
Source organism: Mycobacterium sp. E2327 (assembly GCF_001672675.1). Lineage (NCBI taxonomy): Bacteria > Bacillati > Actinomycetota > Actinomycetes > Mycobacteriales > Mycobacteriaceae > Mycobacterium > Mycobacterium sp. E2327. Next base: position 7,069 of record NZ_LZKE01000237.1, on the reverse strand, counting down.
GTACGCGTGCCAGAACCTGATGGCCGGCGAATACCGCACGCACGAGCAGGCGCCGCACTTCGTGGCCGCGCATGGTGAGTACTACTACACCAGCCGGCGGCAGCCGTTGTACAAGGTGCCCGAGGAACTCCCCGACGAGGCCGTGACGCCGCTCAATTGCGCTCTGGCGCAAGTGCTGTTCGCGCTGCGCGACGTCCGGCTGGGCGACACCGTCGTCATCCAGGGCGCGGGCGGGCTGGGCATCAACGCCGCCGCAGTGGCCCGGACCGCCGGCGCGGCGGCCGTCATCGTCATCGACAAGATCGCCGAACGGCTCGACGTCGCATCGGATTTCGGCGCGACCCATTGCATCGATGCCAGCGACATCTCGTCGTACGAGGTGACCGAGCTTGTCCGTGCACACACCGACGGCATCGGCGCCGACTGGGTGCTCGAGGTTGTGGGTGTGCCCGGCGTCATCCCCGACGGAATCGGCTTCTTGAACAACGGTGGCACCCTGCTCGAGGTCGGCAATGTCGGGATGGGGCGCACCTTCGAGCTCGACCCCAGTGCTCTTGTCTACGGCAACAAGTCGGTGCGCGGCGTGATGCTCTACGACCCGGTGACGCTGGCGATCGGCTTGTCCTTCCTGCGGCACACCGATTTTCCGTTCGATCGGCTGATGCCCAAGCCCTTCCGGCTGGACGACGTCAACGAGGCCTTCGCCGCCGCCGATGCCGGGCTGGTGCCGAGGGGGGCGTTGGTGCCGTGATGTCACAGGCGGCGCAAACCACCGATACGCGCGAGCTCATCGTCGAGTCCGCATTCGCCTGTTTTGGCAGACAGGGGCTGCAGAAGGCGACGATCGTCGACATCGCCCGGACGGCCGGGGTGTCGCGCAGCACCATCTACGAGTACTTCAGCGACAAGGCCGAAATCATCGAGGCGTGCGCCGAACACGCCTCCGAGCGGTTCTACCGCGAGATGTCCCGGGCGATGGCCCAGGGCAGCTCGCTCGAGGACAAGCTCAGCCGCGCGGCGGTTTTCGTGACCCAGGCGCGGCGGGTCATCGCCTCCGAGAAGTACTTCGACGAGGACGCGGTCAGCCTGCTGCTGACCAAGGACGCGGCCGTGTTGCTGCGCGAGTGCGTCGACTTCTTCGCGCCGTATCTCGCCGCGGCGCGGCTCACCGGCGAGGTCCGCAAAGACCTCGACATCGAGTCCGCCGGCGAATGGTTCGCCCGAATACTCTTCTCGCTCTTCAGCACCCCGTCATCGACCCTGGACATGGACGACCCCGAGGTGGCGGCGGAGTTTGTGCGGGCACACGTGGTGCGGGGCTTCGGCAGCGATCGCCCGCGACCGCGCCGCGGTTAGCACTCAGCGGCGCTGTTGTGGCCAAACGGTTTCGGCGTGGTGGACGGGTCGGCCGTGGCCGGGCAGCAGGTGCGCGACGGGTAGCTCTTCGAGGCGCTCGCGGGTAGCGGCGGCGGTTGACGCGTCGACGATTTCCGGTGTGTGCCAGGCCCTGCCGCCAGCGGTGAGCACGGCATCGCCGGACAGCAGCGTCCGGGTCGTCGGGTTCCACAGCGCGACGCTGTCGTCGGTGTGACCGCTCGCGCTGATCACGGTCCACTCCGACGCGCCGGGCAGCGGCCGGCCGTCGGCGAGCCCACCGGCGGGCGACGGCCCCCTCCAGCGCATACCGAGCGGGGTGCCGTACCCCGCCACCCGGGCGCCGCCGAAAAGCCCCGCGACGCCGATTCGATCGAACGGCTGGTCGATCATGGTGGGCCAGATGGTTGCCGCTTTCGCGGGCGTCGGCGTTCGCGGCTTCACCCCGTCGAGATAGGTAAGTGTCTTGTCGGGCAACCAGATTGGCGCACCGTAGCGAGCGGCGAGTGTTGAGGCGCCCGCGACGTGATCGCTGTGCCCGTGCGTCGCCACCACGGCGTGCAGGGTTCCGCCGAACCGACCCACGACCGGCGCCAGGTCGCGGGTGACCCGCGGCAGCCCGGCGTCGACGACCACCACGCCGTCGTCGCCGCTCAGCACATAACAGTTGAAGATCCAGCGCGACACCCGCGTGATGCCGAGGTCGGGCATCTCGTCGATAACCAGGCTCATGCCCGAGAGGCTACGCCCGGGGCATGCGGCCGCTATCCCGCGCCCGGCACGGGAATCGGAAAGTCCAGGGCGGCGACCACGGCGGGGCCTGGGACGGCGGCGGGGCAGGCGGAGGCGTGGGCGGCGGACCCGAGGGTTGCCCGGGCGGTGGCGGCGGGTCGGCGTGCGCCGCGCGGGCGCCGATACCGGATGCGCCCACCCCCAGCGCCGCGGCGACGGTGAAACCGGCCAACAGCTGCTTCATACGCATGGCCCGAATCTATCTGCGTGTGCTCCAAGGGCGGCGCGAACACGATCTTTTCACCGTGCGTTCACGCCCAACGCCCTCAGTGCGCACTCAATGAGCCAGCGCCCGCAGGAAGAACGCCAGGTTGGCCGGGCGCTCGGCGAGCCGCCGCAGGAAGTATCCGTACCACTGGGTGCCGAACGGCACGTACACCCGCACCCGGTTGCCCGCGTCGGCCAACCGTCGCTGCTCGCCGTCGCGGATGCCGTACAGCATCTGGTATTCGAAACCCCCCGTACCGCGGCAGAATTCGTCCGCTATGGCGGGCACCACGGAAATGATGGCCGGATCGTGCGTCGCGACCATCGGATAGCCCGACCCGGCCATCAGCACCCGAAGGCACCGCAGGTACGAGTCGGTGACCTCCGCGTCGTCCCGGTAGGCCACCGACGCCGGCTCGTCATAGGCGCCCTTGCACAACCGGATCCGGGCGCCGGACGCGGCGAACTCCTCACAGTCGCCCAGCGTGCGCCGCAGGTAGACCTGCAAAACCGTGCCCAGCCAAGGGAAGTCGGCGCGCAGGTCGCGCACGATCGACAGCGTCGAATCGGTGGTGGTGTGGTCCTCGGCGTCCACGGTCACCCAGACGCCCGCCCGCCGCGCGGCCGAGCAAATGGTCCAGGCGTTCTCCCGCGCGATCTTCTCGCCGTCGCGCTCGAGCGACTGGCCCAGCGCCGACAGCTTCAGCGACACCTCCAGCGGCCGGCCGCCGTCGTCACCCAAGTCGCCGGACCGGTCCAGAACCTCGATCAGATCCAGGTAGGTCTGCGTCGCCGCATCGGCGTCGTCGCCGTCGGTGACGTCCTCGCCGAGGTAGTCGACGCTGACCCAGCGGCCCGAATCACGCAGCGCGGCAACGCTATCGTGCGCCGACGAGATCGTCTCCCCCGGCACGAACCGGCGCACCACCCGGCGGGTGACCGGCAACCGCTCGGCGGCCCGGCGCAACCCCTCGTGCCGCCGGGCCGCCATGATGGCCGGGCGCACGGTGCGGGCGAACAGCCCGCCCATCAGTCGGCCGCCATGTGCGGATAGGTGTGGTCGGTGGCCGGGACGAACGTCTCCTTGATGGTGCGGGCCGACGTCCAGCGCAACAGGTTCAGCACCGATCCGGCCTTGTCGTTGGTGCCCGAGCCGCGCGAGCCGCCGAACGGCTGGCGCCCGACCACCGCCCCGGTCGGCTTGTCGTTGACATAGAAGTTCCCGGCGGCGAACCGCAGCCGCTCCTGCGCGGTCAGCACCGCGGCCCGGTCGTCGGCGATGACCGCGCCGGTCAACGCGTACCGCGAACCGGTGTCGATGACGTCGAGGATTCGTTCGTACTGGTCGTCGGGATAGACGTGCACCGACAGCAGCGGGCCGAAGTACTCGGTCGAGAACGACTCGTCGGTCGGGTCGTCGGACAGCAGCACGGTCGGCCGCACGAAATAGCCGACGGCGTCGTCGTATTCGCCGCCCACCGCGATGGTCATCCCGGGCGCGCCCTTCGCCCGCTCGATGGCGTCGACGTTCTTGATGAAGGCGCGCCGGTCGATCAGGGCGCCGCCGTAATTGGTCAGGTCGGTGATGTCGCCGTAGCGCAGCGCGGCCGTCTTCCCCAGGAAGTCGTCGCCCATGCGCTGCCACACCGAATGCGCGACGAACGCCCGCGACGCCGCCGAGCATTTCTGCCCCTGGTAGTCGAAGGCTCCGCGAATCAGCGCCGTGCACAACACATCCGGGCGCGCCGAGGGGTGCGCGACGACGAAGTCCTTGCCGCCGGTCTCCCCGACCAGCCGCGGATAGCTGCGGTAGCGGCCGATATTGGCGCCCACCCGCTGCCACAGGTGTTGGAAGGTGGCCGTCGACCCGGTGAAGTGGATGCCGGCCAGCCGCGGATCGTCCAGGGCCACATCGGAAACCGCGAACCCGTCGCCGGTGACCAGGTTGATCACGCCGGGCGGCAGGTCCGCGGCCTCCAGTAGTTGCATGGTCAGATACGCCGACAGCGTCTGGGTGATGGACGGCTTCCAGACGACGGTGTTGCCCATCAGCGCGGGCGCGGTCGGCAGGTTGCCGGCGATCGAGGTGAAGTTGAACGGCGTGATCGCGTAGACGAATCCGTCCAGGGGGCGGTACTCGCCGCGGTTCCACTCGCCGGGTCCGCTGATGGGCTGCTGCGCCAGGATCTGCCGGGCGAACGCCACGTTGAACCGCCAGAAGTCGACCTGCTCGCACGGCGAGTCGATCTCGGCCTGGTAGGCGGACTTGGACTGCCCGAGCATCGTCGCGGCCGCGATCTTTTCCCGCCACGGCCCGGCCAGCAGGTCGGCGGCCCGGAGGAACACCGCGGCCCGCTCGTCGAAGGGCATCGCCGCCCAGGCGTCCTTGGCGGCCATCGCGGCCTCGATGGCGGCCGTCGCGTCGGCGTGACCGGCGTTGGTCAGGGTGCCCAGCGTTGCGGCGTGCCGGTGCGGCTGGACGACGTCGATGCGCTCGCCGTCGCCCATCCGATGGTTGCCGGCGATGACGTGCGGCAGGTCGATCGGGTTGTCGGCCAGGGCGCTCAGCTCGGTGAGCAGGCGCGCGCGTTCGGGGGATTTCGGGGCATAGTCGTGGACCGGCTCGTTGGCGGGCAGTGGCACCTGGGTGATCGCGTCCATGCCGCTAAGGGTCCCCCGCGCGGGGCGCGATCCTGTTAGCCGATTGGACAATAACTGCCGCACAAGCTAGTAAGATCGGACAACATGCAAACGGCGCGCGTCGGCCTGGGCCAGCTGCTGCTTGCGCTGGACGCGACGCTGGTCAGCCTTGTCGACGCCCCCCGCGGCCTCGACCTTCCGGTGGGATCGGCGGCGCTCATCGATTCCGACGACGTGCGGCTGGGCCTGGCCGCGGCGGCCGGTTCGGCCGACGTCTTCTTCCTGCTCGGGGTCCGCGACGACGAGGCGCTGCGCTGGCTCGATCAACAAGCGCGCGCGCCGGTCGCCATCTTCGCCAAGGAGCCGTCGGCCGCCCTGGTGGCGACGGCGGTCGCGGCCGGGTCGGCGGTGGTGGCCGTCGAACCGCGGGCGCGCTGGGAACGGCTCTACCAATTGGTCAACCATGTCCTGGAACATCACGGCGACCGCGGCGATCCGGTCGACGATTCGGGCACCGACCTGTTCGGCCTGGCGCAGTCGCTGGCCGAGCGCATCCACGGCATGGTCTCCATCGAAAACGCCCAGTCGCACGTGCTCGCCTACTCGGCCTCCAACGACGAGGCCGACGAGCTGCGCCGCCTGTCCATCCTGGGGCGCGCCGGCCCGCCCGAGCATCTGGAGTGGATCGGCCAGTGGGGCATCTTCGATGCGCTGCGGTCCAGCGGCGAGGTGGTGCGCGTCGCCGAGCGCCCGGAGTTGGGCCTGCGCCCGCGGCTGGCCATCGGGATCCATCAGCCACCGGCCGGTGCGCGACGGCCGCCGACGTTCGCCGGCACCATCTGGGTGCAGCAAGGCTCGCAGCCGCTGGCCGACGACGCCGACGAGATATTGCGCGGGGCAGCAGTTTTGGCCGCCCGGATCATGGCCCGGCTGGCCGCCCGGCCGTCCACCCATGCGCGACGGGTGCAACAACTCCTCGGCCTCAGCGACGACGAGCCCGCCGACGTGCCCGCCATCGCCCGCGAACTCGGCCTCGCCGCCGACGGGGCCGCAGCGCTCATCGGCTGGGACACCCGGGCCCGGCATCCGCGGCTGGCCGACGTCCTGGCGTTGAGCGCCAGCGCCTTTCGCCGCGACGCTCAGGTCGCCGCGCGCGGCTCGCGCATCTATGTGCTGCTGCCGCAGACCGCGCCCACCCGGTCGGTCACCTCGTGGGTGCGCGGCACGATCGGCGCGCTGCGCACCGAACTCGGCGTCGAGCTACGCGCGGCCATCGCCGCGCCGGTCGCCGCCCTGACTGAGGTCGCCGCGGCGCGCGCGGAGGTGGACCGCGTGCTCGACAGCGCCGAGCGACACCCGATTCTCGGACAGGTGACCACGCTGGCCGAAGCGCGGACCACCGTCCTGCTCGACGAGATCGTCACCCTGGTCGGCGCCGACAAGCGCCTGGTCGATCCCCGGATCCGCGACCTGCGGGAGCAGGATCCCGTGCTGGCTGAGACGCTGCGCACCTACCTGGACAGCTTCGGCGACGTCGGCGCCGCCGCGTCCGCGCTGCGGGTGCATCCCAACACCGTCCGCTACCGGGTGCGACGAATCGAGAAGCTGCTCGGCACCTCCCTTTCCGATCCCGAAGCGCGGCTGCTGTTTTCGCTGGGGCTGCGGGTGACCGAACGCCCGGCCTAGTTATCCACAGTTGGCAGTTTGTCCACAATTGGGGTTCGCGCTACTGGCTCACGTCAGTGGGGATCACTACGTTCGAAAATATGTTCGATTCCCAGGCGCCCGACGCCGACGTGGTGGATGCCATCACCGACGGCGCCCGCGCCGAGGCGGCCGCCGCGGCGCGCCGGCTGGCGGCGATCGCCGAGCTGGTCACCCGCCGCGCCGACGGCGCGACGGATCGCGCGCACTGGTCATGCGATAACTGGGATGCGATAGCGGCCGAAGTGGCTGCGGCGCAAGGCATCAGCCACGCGCTGGCGTCGGCGGCCAGCGCCTCGTCGACCAACCGCAGTGTGTCGGGGTCTTTGATCAGGTCGGTGTGCCAGACCAT
>NZ_LZKE01000236.1:0-9004 GCF_001672675.1 Mycobacterium sp. E2327 | reverse complement strand
CTCGAGCCGATTTCGCCTGTACGACCGGGAGGGGCAGCCGTGCTCGACGACTCGTCCCCAACCCCCACAATCTCGGTCTGCGTGCCGACGTACAACAACGCCGCCACAATCGAACGGTGTCTGCGGAGCATCATCGACCAGGACGGTGCCGATTTTGAAATCGTGGTCGTTGACGACGATTCGTCCGACGACTGCGCAGCGATTAGCACGGCGTTGCTTCGCCCCGGAGATCGACTGGTGCGGAACGAAACTCGTCTCGGCCTCAACGGAAACCACAACAAGTGCTTGGAACTGGCGCGCGGCACGTGCGTTCAGTTCGTGCACGGCGACGACTGGCTGCTGCCCGGCGCCCTGGCTACCCTCGCGGAACGCTTCGAGGACCCGGCCGTCGGGCTCGCGTTCGCGCCCCGGCAGGTGGTGGGCGACGACGAGCGGTGGCAGCGCCGATACGGCAAGATGTACACGCATTTCCGGAACCTCCGGGAACGCAATGACGGGCGCGAGTTGGTGCGGCAGGCGGCGCTGGGCGGCCTGAGGGACAACTGGGTGGGCGAACCGACCTGCGTGATGTTCCGGCGCCGGCTGGCACTCGACGTCGGGGGCCTGCGCAACGACATCTACCAACTCGTTGACCTGGACTTCTGGTTGCGCCTGATGCTGCGATCGACCGTTTGCTTCGTGCCACGGGAACTGTCGGTGCGCAGTCACATGAAGGGCACCGAAACGACGCATGTAATGAGTTCCCGCCGCTACGTGCTCGATCAGCTGCGCATTCTCAGTTGGCTGGCCGTCGACCCGGCGTCACCCCGCTCGGTCCGGATCATCGCGCGGCTCTGGTGGTTTCCCGCATGGCTGGCGCTGGTCGTGGAGATCGCGGTCTTCGGGCCGCAGCGGGCACAACATCTGAAGACCTTGGCGCAGGCCACTTTTCGCGAATTCCCCCGCGCCCGTGCGCTAGCCGTGAATCTCGGCGGTCAGGCCGAATTCGTCGAACGTGCGTAAGACGTCCTCGCGCAGTGCGGTTTGGGAGTTGGTCCGGCCGGCCAGGTAGGCGTTGAGTGCAAGGAAGATCTTTCCGTGCACCCGGCCCGAAGCGACGAACAGCTGCCCGCCCATGCGTTCGATGGCGCGCTGGTTGATGCCCGGTTCGATCAGCCGCCCGAAGGCGTAGTCGGCGTCGGTCCCGTCCGGGCGGTTCGTCGCCGGAGGCATATCCCCGACGTTGGAGCAGCCGATGGGAAGGCTGGCGGCACCCAATCCCATTCCCGCCGCCCGCCGCGCAGCCCATTTGGGCGCCAGCGAGGCAAGAGGGAGCGGCCCCAGCAGCTCCTCGGTGATCTCGGTGAGGTCGGCGAACGCTTGCTTGAACTTGAGCCGGACCTCCCCGAGGTCGGAGGACAGCCGCGCCGGGTCGACCGAAATGGTGGGCAATACCACCGCGTTGCCACGCGTGTCGTCTTCGGTGCGGTCGCTGACCGGGAACGCCAGCGTGACCGTTCCGTCGTCGCAGACGCGCCCCATTCGCACGCCGAGCCTGGCCGCGAATCCCGCGAGAAGCGTGAAGCTGTTCCCGCCAATGGTTTTCGCGCACGCATCCCAGGCCGTCACGTCGACGTAGGCGGTCAGGTAGGGCACCACGACTGGCCGATCGTGGGCGGCCCTGCGCGGCGAAGGCGGTGGCGACGTCATCGAGGCGACCACGTCCTTGCGCCGGTGTCGGGCGATGCGCACCGTGGCCGCCACCGCGCGCGCCAGCTCCGGAGCCGACGCGATCGTTTGCCGGGCGTCCTGTAGCGCCGCCCGTCCGCGGGTGCGCGAACCGGGGCCCGGGTAGCCCAGGTGGCGAGTTCTTCCCTCCGCCGCGTCGGAGATGGCCTGCAGGATCCCGAGCCCGTCAACCAGGGTGTGCGACGTCGTCAGGCAAACCGCGGTCCCGCCGTCGTCGAGGGGGAGGACCCCGAGATGCCAGCCGGGCCCGTATTCGGGATCCAGCGGCAGGCACGCCCGCTCATGCAGCCAGGCATTCAGATCCGCACGGGAGCGCGATCTTTCGGCGATCTCGATGTCGCCGGGTCCGCGCGCGACCACCCAGCGGTCACGCGCGAAAGGTAGCGGCGACGGTTCGACCAGCCGTCCCAGCAACCCGTGTCCGAGGTTTCGGTGGAAGCGGCGCAATCCGTCAACGTTTGCGGGACGGTTGTAAATCCAGCTGAACTGCACGTGCGCCCCGTAGCCAAGCGCCCGCAGACCGAGGAAAGACGCCTGGTCCATGTGTGCGAGTCGATTGTCCACCGCGTACACGGTAGTTTATTTGCCAGCAGGGGCGGAGCGCTTTGTGCGCGGGGGACATCGGGGGCGGCCGGGGGGCCGCGCGGTCGTAACCTGGCCGTTCCGGGCCGGAAACGCTTTCGACGAAGGTAGTGTGTTGTCCGTGGTTCAGTCATCCATACCCGCTGTGCTGCGCGAACGCGCTAGCCTGCAGCCCAACGACGCAGCGTTCACATACCTTGACTACGAGCAGGATTGGGACGGCGTCGCGCACACCCTGACGTGGTCGCAGCTGTATAAGCGCGTCGTCAACCTCGGCGAACAGCTCAGGGCCGGCGCGTCGACCGGCGATCGGGCGCTCATCCTCGCCCCCAATGGACTGGACTACATCCTGGGTTTCCTCGGCGCCCTGCAGGCCGGGCTGGTCGCGGTTCCACTCTCGGTTCCCTATGGCGGTGCGCACGACGAACGCACCATCTCGGTGCTGGCCGACACCTCGCCCGCCGTCGTCCTGACGACGTCCGGGGTCATCGACAACGTCGCCGCGTCCGTGCAGTCGCAGCAGGGGCAATCCGCGCCCACGATCGTCGAACTCGATTTGCTGGACCTCGAGACTCGGCAGCGGCCCACCGGCCCGCGGCCCCGGCCCGGCGCCAACGACGGGTCGGACTTCATCTACCTGCAGTACACCTCGGGATCCACCCGTACGCCCGCGGGTGTCATGGTCTCCAACAAGAACGTCTTCGCCAACTTCGAGCAGATCATGGGCGACTTCTTCGCCCCCGAGGGCGGAGTGGCGCCGCCCGGCATGACGGTGGTGACCTGGCTGCCGCTCTACCACGACATGGGGCTGCTGCTGGGAATCATCATGCCGATCCTGGCCGGCGTACCGACGGTGCTGTCCAGCCCGGTGGGCTTCTTGCAGCGGCCGGCCCGCTGGATGCACATGATGGCCAACTACGACTGCACGATCTCGGCCGGGCCGAACTTCGCCTACGAGCTGGCGGTGCGCAAGACCTCCGACGACGACATGGTCGGGCACGACCTCGGCGTCGTCCACACCATCCTCAACGGAAGCGAGCGGGTGCAGCCGGCCACCCTCAAGCGATTCACGGACCGGTTCGCGCCCTTCAACTTCGACCCCCGGGCGTTGCGGCCCTGCTACGGCATGGCCGAGGCCACCGTGTACATGTCGACCCGCCAGGTGGGCGATCCCCCCGAAATCGGTTATTTCGATTCCGAGAAGCTGCCCGGCGGCGAGGCGGTGCGGTGTGAAACCGGAAGTGGCACACCGCTGGTCAGTTACGGCAACCCAACATCGATGCTGCACCGCATCGTTGACCCCGACACCGGTCGCGAGTGCCCGGAGGGTACGGTCGGTGAGATCTGGGTGCACGGCGAGAACGTCGCCGCCGGTTATTGGCAGAAGCCTGAAGAAACGGCGCGGACCTTCGGGGCGACGATCGTCGAGCCGTCGCAGGGGACACCCGAAGGGCCCTGGCTGAGAACGGGCGACTCCGGCTTCTTCTCCAGCGGCGAGATGTTCATCATCGGACGGATCAAGGACCTGCTGATTGTCTACGGGCGCAACCATTCTCCCGACGACATCGAGGCGACCATCCAGGAGATCACCGCGGGACGGTGCGCGGCGATCGCGGTTCCCGACAAGGGCGTCGAGAAGCTGGTCGCGATCATCGAGATGAAGAAGCGCGGCGGCTCCGAGGAGGAGGCCGCCGACAAGCTGCGCGGCGTCAAACGCGAAGTCACCTCCGCGATTTCGAAGTCGCACGGGTTGAAGGTGGCGGATCTGGTTCTGGTATCGCCGGGTTCGATTCCCATCACCACGAGTGGCAAGATCAGGCGATCGCAGTGCGTCGAGCTCTACCGGCAGGACGAGTTCGTCCGGTTGGACGGCTGAGGCTAGAGAAGCGGGTGCGTGCCGCGCCCGTTGCCGTTGGTGGGCTGCTGCGCCGGGGCGCCCGTCCCGAACAGCGGCAACGGATTGCCGCGGTCGTCGTCGGCTGATTGTTCACTGTGCCCGTTGCCGTTCGAATGCCCGTTTCCGTTGGCGCCGACCGTGATTGGCCGGGGCGACAGGAAGTCCTGGCCGAACAGCGGCAGCGGGTGGCCGGGATAGCGATCGCCCTTGTGGTTGCCCTTGCCGTTGCCGTTGGTGGGCGGGGCGGAATCCAACCCCGGATCGCGGAGATCGTCGGTCAGGTGGCTCGGCAGGCCGCTGAGGTCGAACAGCGGGAGCGCGTGGTTCGAAAGTCGTTGTTTCTTCGACCGTTTCCCGTTCTTGGTGGCGCCCGGCGGCGTCTTGGCAACGCTGGCCGGCCGTGTCCGACGCGACTTCGTCCGCGGCTTGTGTCCGGGCGGAACGAGTTTCAGGCGAACGAGCAGGTCGTCGGGAATCAACGGCTCGCTCGGCGCGCTCGTCGCAGAGGACGCGGCCGCCGGTCCCAGGGCGGCCGGGCTGGGAATCACCTTCATCTTGACCAGCTGATCGGTCAGCTGATTGAGCTGGTGCTGCTTCTTCTGGTGGGCCGCGTAAACCTGGGCGGGGGTCTTGCCGAGGTGCGAAGGCCACCAGTTCTTTTGGCCGATCAGCGCGGCCATGGCCGGCACGGTGATCGAGCGCACCAGGAACGTGTCGATCAGAATGCCCATCCCGAGGATGAAGCCGGCCTCAGCCATGGTGTAGATGCTGGCGCTCATCAACCCGAACATCGAGGCCGCGAAGATCAGGCCGGCCGACGTGATCACGCCACCGGTCGAACCCACGGTGCGAATGACGCCGACCCGCACGCCGTGCGGCGACTCGTCGCGGATGCGCGAGATGAGCAGCATGTTGTAGTCCGCGCCGACCGCGACGAGCAGGATGAAGGACAGCCCGGGCAGGCTCCAGTGCAGGTTCTGCCCGAGCAGCAGCTGGAACACCAGGACGCCCAAACCCATTGCCGACAGGTAGGAAAGCAGCACCGACCCGATGAGGTACAGCGGCGCGACCACCGCACGCAACAGGCCGACCAGGATCAGGAACACGATCATGATCGTGGCGAAGACGATGTAGCCGATGTCGTTGTTGTAATAGTTACGCGTGTCGGCAAGCCCGCTCGGCACACCCGCCACCTGCACCGTGGCGTCCGACAGCTCGGTGTTGGGCTGCGCCGACTGCGCGGCCTTGATGATCTTCGGGATCTGGTCCATGGCATCGGTGGAGAACGGGTTGAGTCCGCTCTGGATCAGATACCGCGCCGCGTGCCCGTCGGGGGACAGGAAGATCGCGGCGCCCTGCTTGAATTCGTCCCTCGTCAGGATCTGCGGGGGGATGTTGAAGCCGGACATCGACGGCTTGTTGTCGGTGTCGTGCTTCATGCTCAACAGGAATTGCGACGCCTCGTTGAGGCCGCTGCCGATCTGTCGGGTGGAATCGACGAGTTGTTTCACCCCACCGGCGATCGCGCGGCTGCCGTCGGCAAGCGCGTTGGCGCCCTGCTGCGCCTGGCCCATCGTGGTCTGCAGATCCCGGATCGTCTTCATGGCGCTGGACGCCTGAGTCAAAGTTTGCTGGGCCGTGTTCAGCGTCTGCCCGACGGTCTGCGATTTCCCGGCCGCTTGCAGGTTGTGGGCCATGATCTTGATCGAGTTGAGGGTGCCGTCGTTGTTTGCCTGCACCATCGCGGCCAACCCCGAACGTGAGCTCACGCAGCCCGGGTCGGCGTTGCAGTCCGGGCTGTTGTTGAGGGCGTTCAACATCGGCGTGGCCCACGCGGCGATGTTTTCGGCGTTCATGGTGGACATGTTGAGGTTGTCGCCGAGCGTCTTCATCCGCCCGGTGAGGGCGGCGCCCTGGTCGAGCGCGGCGATGGTGCTATCGCCGCCCGCCATCTGCTCCATCGCCGTCAGCGCGCTGACCGCAGGGCCGAGGCTGGTCAGGGCGCCGCTGACCTGATCGCGCAGCATCGCCAGGGCGTCGGCCAACTGATTGGAGCCGTTGACCAGGCGGTCCAGATCGCTCCCGTGCTCGGTGATCTGGCGGGATCCGTCGTCGAGCTTGCTGCCGACCTCACCGGCCTGGAACGAGATCTTGGTCTGCTCCAGCGGTTCGCCGTTGGGCCGGGTCAGCCCCCGCACCATCGTGATGTCGGGCAGCTGGCTCACCCGGGCGGCCATCTGTTCCAGGTCCGCGAGGGCGGCCGGCGTCCTCAGGTCGTGGGAGGGCGACTTGATGAACAGCACCATGGGTGTCAGCGCGTTCGCCGGGAAATGGCGATTCATCACGTCATATCCCTTGGAGCTGTCCACGGAGGCGGGCATCGTCTTGAGGTCGTCGTAGTTGAAGCGCATCACCGCCGTGCAACTGGCCAAACCGATGAGCACGATCAGGCTTCCGATCAGGTGGACGCGCGGCCGCCGCACGACGCGCGTGCCCATGATTCGCCACATCCGGGTGGTGAGGTCGCGACGCGGCTTGATCCAGCCACGACGTCCGGCGAGCACCAACAGGGCGGGCAACAGGGTGACCGCACACAGGAATGCCACGATGACGGAAATCGAAATCGCCGGACCGACGGTCGAAAACACTTCCAGCTTGGTGAACACCATCGCGAGGAACGCGACCGCGACGGTGGCCGCCGACGCGGCAATCACCTTGCCGATCGACATCAGGGCCATCTTGACCGCTTCGTCGGACGTGTGGCCCTTTCGCACATAGTCGTGATATCGACTGATCAGGAAGACGGCATAGTCCGTTCCCGCCCCGACCATGACGGCGGTCATCAGGACGAGGGTCTGCAGGGCGAACGGCAGGCCGATCTCGCTCAGCCCGGACAGCACGCCCTGCGACGTTCCGATCGACGCACCGATGTTGATCAGCGGTACCAACATCGTGATGATGTTGCGGTAAATCAGGAAAAGGATGGCCAGCACCGACACCACGGTGCCGATCTCAATGAAATGCGCGTCTTCGAGCGCCATTTCGGTCGCGTCGGCGATCGTGGCCAGCGGTCCGCTGACGTGGGCGGTCAGCGAGGTCCCCGCGGTGACATCTTTGGCGATCTCTTTGACGTGGTGGTAGGCCGCGATCGTCGACGGCGCGGTGCCGGCGCCCGGGAACGAGATCGGCAGGATGAAGGCCTTGCCGTCCTTGCTCGCCAGGACCTCGCGCATCTGAGGGTTGGTCAAAAAGTCCTGCACCGTCAGCTTGTCGGCCTTGTCCTGGCGCAGCTTGTCCACCAGCCTGGCGTAGACGGCCTCGTCGGCGGGTGTGATGCCGTTCTCGTCGCTGAGCAGGATCATCAGCAGGGAACCGCCGCCGCCCAGCGGATTGTCGCCGCCGCCGTCCCCGGCAGCGTCCGGGGCCTTCTTGGCGTCTCCGCCGGCTTTAGGGGCGCCCGGCATCGCGAAGGCCTTGGCCATCTCCTGGTTGACGACCACCGTCGGGGCGTTGTCCGGGAGGGCCTTCGGCTCGCGCTTGCTGGCCTGGACCGGCAACGGCGGAAAGACCAGTGCCAGGGTGACCGCCACGCCGATCCAGCCCGCGATGACAAGCAGGGGCCACCGCACGACGATGTCGCCTATGCGGTCGAAGATTCCCCCAGGCTTGGCTGCCTCGCCCGTGCCAGTCCGGCTCGACACCCAACCACCCTACAATCCGGCGCACACTCGCGTGGGCTAATCAAGATCTGGGCGGTGACCGTGACATTGCTGTGATCTTGGGGTGAACGCGCAGGTCAGGCGCGCAATTGCCGGTCGCGAAGCGGTCAAGGCGGCTATTCGCCGTGTAGCGCCGCGGATCCGTGCAACACTCTCCCCGTGGCTCTCAAATACCGCCTGCAGTCCAACCCGCTCGTCGGCAAGCTCACCACGAAGTACTTTCTGCCCCTTGGCACCCGCCAGGTCGGCGACGATGTCGTCTTCTTCAACTTCGGCTATGAAGAGGACCCTCCGATGGGCCTGCCGTTGGCGCCGTCCGACGAACCCAACCGCTACTGCATCCAGCTCTATCACGTGACCGCCTCGCAGGTGGATCTCACCGGCAAGAAGGTGCTGGAGGTCAGTTGCGGGGCCGGCGGGGGCGCGTCCTACATCGTGCGGAACCTGGGCCCGGCCTCCTACACCGGGCTGGATCTGAACCCCGCCAGCATCGACAAGTGCCGGGAACGCCACCAGCTGCCCGGCCTGGATTTCGTCCAGGGCGATGCCGAAAACCTGCCCTTCCCCGACGGCTCCTTCGACGCGGTGGTCAACGTCGAGGCCTCGCACCAGTACCCCCACTTCTCCCGCTTCCTCGAGGAGGTGGCGCGCGTGCTGCGGCCCGGGGGACATTTCCTGTACACCGATTCCCGCCGCGCTCCCGTCGTCGGCGAGTGGGAGGCGGCGCTGGCCGGCGCGCCGCTGCGCAAGGTCTCGGAACGGGACATCGACGCGGAGGCCAAGCGCGGGCTGGACGCCAACACGCGGCGGACCCAGCAGCAGATCAGTGACCGCCTGCCCGGATTCATGAACTCCCTGATCCGTTACGGGGTCGGGGTGATGGACTGGGATCTGCGCCGCGCCGGGGGCTTCTCTTACCGCGTCTACCACTTCGTCAAGGATTGATGGGCTCGACTCCATCATGAAGTTTGCGTTGGCGAGCTACGGAACTCGCGGCGATATCGAGCCGTGCGCCGCCATCGGCCGGGAGCTGCAGCGCCGGGGGCACGACGTGCGGGTTGCGGTGCCGCCCAACCTG
>NZ_LZKE01000235.1:0-11581 GCF_001672675.1 Mycobacterium sp. E2327 | reverse complement strand
ATCGGCTGCGGCTGGGGCGCCACGGGGCGGCGCGCCATCGAGAAGTACGACGTCAACGTCGTGGGCCTGACGCTGTCGGAAAACCAGGCCGAGCACGTCCAGCAGATGTTCGACGGGCTGGACACGAACCGCTCGGCGCAGGTGCTGCTGGAGGGGTGGGAGAAGTTCGACGAACCCGTCGACCGGATCGTCTCCATCGGCGCCTTCGAGCACTTCGGCCGGCAACGGTGGGGCCACTTCTTCAAGATGGCCTACCGGGTGCTGCCGGCCGACGGGGTCATGCTGCTGCACACCATCTCGCGCCCGACCTTCAAAGAGGCCAGGGCCCAGGGCACCCCGTTGACCCACGAGGTCGTTCACTTCACCCAGTTCATCCTGGCCGAGATCTTCCCCGGCGGATGGCTGCCGACGATCCCGTCGGTCGAAGAGCACGCCGGCGACGCCGGTTTCAAGGTGACCCGGATCCAGTCGCTTCAGCTGCACTACGCCAGGACGCTGGAGATATGGGCCGCCGCGCTCGAAGCCAACAAGGACAAGGCCATCGCGATCCAGTCGGAGAAGGTCTACGACCGGTACATGAAGTACCTCACCGGCTGCGCCAAGTTGTTCCGCCAGGGCTACACGGACGTCAACCAGTTCACGTGTGAGAAGTGACCGAGGGCCGCGCTACTTGGCCAGGGTGAACTGGCCGACGTTGCTGATTCCCTTGCGGAAGAAGTCCTCGCACCCCGTCAAATAGTGCATATAGCGCTCGTAGACTTCCTCGGACTGGATGGCGATCGCCTTTTCTTTGTTCGCCGCCAGGTTGGCCGCCCAAATATTCAGCGTCCGTTCATAATGCTCGCGCAGCAATTGCACTTTTTCGACGCTGAATCCGGCGGCATGCGCCAGCGGGAAAATATCTTCCTGCGCCGGCAACTGCCCGCCCGGGAAGATTTCCGTGTAGATAAATCGCGTGAACCGCACGTCGCTCATCGTCAAAGCGATGCCGCGCTCGTGCATCTGCTTCTGTGAATGCGCCAAAATAGTGTGCAGGAGCATCCTGCCGTCGTCGGGGAGGATGTCATGGGCGCGGTCGAAAAACGCGGGCCAACGCTCGGCCTTGAACGCTTCAAATGCTCCGATGCTGACGATCCGGTCGACGTTGTCGTCGAACTCTTCCCAACCCTGCAACCGCACTTCGATGTTGCGCCCGGTCGGGATCCCCGCCAGCCTGGTTTTGCTGTATTCGAACTGGTTGCGGCTGAGGGTAATTCCGATCACGTTCACGTCGAACTTCTCGACCGCCCGTTGCAGCGCCCCGCCCCAGCCGCAGCCGATGTCGAGCAGCGTCATCCCCGGCTCGAGCCCGAGCTTCCCCAGCGACAGGTCGATCTTGGCCAGCTGCGCCTCCTCGAGCGTCATGTCGTCGCGCTCGAAGTAGGCGCAGCTGTAGGTCTGGGTCGGGTCCAGGAACAGCCGGAAGAAGTCGTCGGACAGATCGTAGTGCGCCTGCACGTTCCCGAAATGCGGCGTGAGCTGCACGGACATGAGTGGTAGGGCCTTTCTGTATCTCGGGGCTCCGGCGGCCTGGCGACCGTGCGCCGCGGTTCACCCCCGATGCATCCCCTGCATGCTAGCCGTTAAGGCCGTACAAGTCGCATTCCAAAGTCGGCTTTGCGTCACACGTACGTCACACAGCCGTGCGCAACACCGCGCCGATGGCCAGCCCCAGGACCAGCAGCGCGCCCGCCTGGCGCACGTGCACCCAGGCCAACGCCGCGTACCACAGCGGCCACACCGGGAAGTTCGGTGGCGGTTCGTCGGGCCTCGGCCGGCGGAAATACGGCCACACCTTCGCCAGCCGCGGCAGCGCCAACACGACGATCAGTGCGGGCCAGGGCATCGCCCCCACGGCGACGGCGATGGCCACCAGCGCATAGAAGCCGACCATCATGCCGAGCGTGACGGCCCGGGCGCGCGCCTCGCCGAGCAGCACGGGCAGGGTCCGGATGCCGAGCGGCTCGTCGTAGGGGATCTTGTCGATGTGCTTGCCCATCAGCACCGTCGTGCACAGCAGGCCGTAGGGCAGCGATGCCACGACGACGTCCCACCCGACCGCGCCCACCGCGGAGTAATAGGTGCCGCACACCATCAGCGGTCCCCACACCACGAAGACGTCCGGCTCGCCGAGGCCGCGCTTCTTCAGCCGCAGCGGTGGCGCCGTGTAGGCGACGCTGAGGGCGAACCCGCCGAGCGCGAACGCCACCACCGGCCACCCCCGCGCCCACGCCAGCGTCACCAGGATGGCCAGGTCCGCGACGTTGACCGCCAGGATCGCCAGCCCGAGCGTGCGCCGGCTGATCAGTCCCGACAGCACCGGATGCGGGGCGTACAGGGCGCGCGGGTAGGTGGCGCTGTCAGTGCCGACCTGGGTGTCGTAGAGGTCGTTCATCAGGTTGTTGGCGGTGTGCGCAAGCGTGATGCCCAGCACGGCCAGGACCAGCCAGCGCCAGTCCAGCCCGGGTTTGCCGACCGCCAGCAGGGCCGCCACCAGCCCGGAGACCAGGGTCATCGGCAGCACCGCGGCCCGGGTGACCACGAGCCAGCGCGTGACGGCATCGACCGGCCCGTCCGGGGGCGGGTTGGTGGTGCGAAGCGCGTAGGCCCACGACCGGAGGCGCGAGCCGGCGCTCACGTCAGCCATCGGAGCCCGATGTCATGGCGCCCGCGGCGGCACGATCGGCGACGGGTGCGGCTGCTCGCGGAACTTCTCCAGCGACCCGCCCGCCTCGACGATGCCGCAGATCGCGCTCCAGCTCAGCATGGTCAGGTAGTCGATCAGCTCGTCGGCGGTCATCCGCGGGTCGGAGATCCACGAGTGGGTCGCGAGCTGCACACCACCGACGATCATGTAGGCCCAGGGCTCCACGCCGCCGGTGTCCATCCCGGCTTCCTGCATGCGGCGGCGCAGCATCATTGCCAGCATGCGGGCGATGATTCGCTCGGAGTCGGCGATCACCTTGCTCTTGGTCGGCGAGCTGTTGGCCATCACGAACCGGTACGGCTCCGGTTCGTCGGCAACCGTCTCGACATACACCCGGATGATCTCGCGGGTCAGGTCGAAGCCGTCCAGGTTGGAGGTCAGCGCGCCCGCCATGTTGGGAATCAGCGTCGACTGCGCGAAGCGCATCAGCACCGCGGTGGTCAGGTCGTTCTTGTCGACGAAGTAGCGGTACAGCACGGTCTTGGAGACCCCGATCTCCGCCGCGATCTCGTCCATGCTCAGGAAGCGGCCGCGCTGCCGGATCGCCACGATCGTGCCGTCCACCAGCTCATTGCGGCGCTCCACCTTGTGTTGGTGCCAGCGCCGCTTGCGACCATCCGTCTTTACGGTCACAGCCCGGATCCGCTCTGCCACTGTCGCCGCTTCTCACTCATCAGACGCCCCCGATACTACGGCTTGCCGGGGGCCTTTTGGCGGACGGGCCGTGCGAGCGGGGCCTGTCCAAGCAGGGCGGTAACACTAACCGGCCGCGGCGAGACATGATGGTGTGGTGACACACCGAGCCTCCCCTGGGGGCGGAGCAGCGAGGCCGACGTCCCTGGCGGAATCGTTCGCCGGGGCGGATCCGGAGGCCGACGCCGAGCGGCGGGTGGCGCTGCGCCGGATGAAGCTGGTGGCGCTGAGCTTCCTGGTTGGCGCGACGGGCGTGTTCCTGGCCTGCCGGTGGGCGCAGGCCCATGCCGTCACGGCAACCTGGGTGGGCTACGTCGGTGCGGCCGCGGAGGCCGGGATGGTGGGCGCGCTGGCCGACTGGTTCGCGGTCACCGCGCTGTTCAAGCATCCGCTGGGCATACCGATTCCGCACACCGCGATCATCAAGCGCAAGAAGGACCAGCTCGGCGAGGGCCTGGGGACCTTCGTGCGGGAGAACTTCCTGTCGCCGGCCGTCGTCGAGACCAAGTTGCGCGACGCCCAGGTGCCCAGCCGGCTCGGTAAGTGGCTCTCGGAGGCCGCGCACGCCGAGCGGGTGGCCGGCGAGACGGCGACGGTGCTGCGGGTGCTGGTGGAGCTGTTGCGCGACGAGGACGTCCAGCAGGTGATCGACCGCATGATCGTGCGGCGCATCGCCGAACCGCAGTGGGGCCCGCCGGTGGGCCGGGTGCTGGCGACCCTGCTGGCCGAGAACCGCCAGGAGGCGCTGATCCAACTGCTGGCCGACCGGGCGTTCCAGTGGTCGTTGAACGCGGGGGAGGTGATCCAGCGCGTCGTCGAGCGTGACTCGCCGAGCTGGTCGCCACGGTTCATCGACCACCTCGTCGGCGACCGGATCCACCGCGAGTTGATGGACTTCACCGACAAGGTGCGCCGCAACCCCGATCACGAGTTGCGCCGTTCGGCGACGCGTTTCCTGTTCGAGTTCGCCGACGACTTGCAGCACGATCCGGAGACCATCGCGCGCGCCGACGCGGTCAAGGAGCAGCTGATGGCGCGCGACGAGATCTCCACCGCGGCCGCGACGGCGTGGAAGACGCTGAAGCGGCTGGTGCTCGAGGGCGTCGATGACCCGTCCAGCACGTTGCGAACCCGCATCGCCGACACCGTGGTCCGGATCGGGGAGTCGCTGCGTGACGACGCCGACCTGCGCGACAAGGTCGACAGCTGGATCGTGCGGGCGGCCCAGCATCTGGTTTCCGAGTACGGGGTGGAAATCACCGCGATCATCACCGACACGATCGAGCGCTGGGACGCCGAGGAGGCCAGCCGGCGCATCGAACTGCACGTGGGTCGCGACCTGCAATTCATCCGGATCAACGGGACGGTCGTCGGGTCCCTGGCGGGGCTGATCATCTACGCCGTGGCCCAGCTGCTTTTCTAGGGGTGCTAACAAGCGCTTGCAAAAGCAAGCACTGGGTCGTAGTCTGGGCCCGTAAGCCAGGCCACCCGACCCGAGGAGTACTCGATGCCGCAGGAGGAGAAGCTCTCCGCCAAGGTGTCGACGGCGGCCTCCGACATGGCCTCCGACCTGGGCAGCTTCATCCGTGACCTGCGGGAGAACGCGCAGGTCTCGGTGCGGCAGCTCGCCGAGCGGTCCGGCGTCAGCAACCCCTACCTGAGCCAGGTGGAGCGTGGACTGCGCAAGCCGTCCGCCGACGTCCTGAGCCAGATCGCCAAGGCGCTGCGAATCTCCGCGGAGGTGCTCTATGTGCGGGCCGGGATCCTCGAGCCCAGCGACAAGAACCAGGTGCGCGACGCCATCATCACCGACACGGCGATCACCGAGCGCCAGAAGCAGATCCTGCTCGACATCTACGAGTCATTCGCCGAGCAGAACGAATCCAATTTCGAGGAGAGTCCGAGCGAACCTGACAGCGACGAGTGATGCGTTCGCAGTCGCGCCGATGACACCAATGAGTTGGTGACGCGTAGATGCCAGGGCGCTTGGTTACCCGAAGGGAAGGGGTTTGACGCCAGGCCCATCGAAGTCGCAGTAACCCCGATAAGAAACAAATTATGAAAGGAAACACCATGGCTGAAAACCCGAACGTCGACGACTTGCGGGCTCCGTTGCTGGCGGCGCTCGGCGCGGCCGACCTGGCGCTCGCCACCGTCAACGACCTGATCACCAACCTGCGTGAGCGGGCCGAAGAGACTCGCACCGAGACCCGCAGCCGGGTCGAGGAGCGCCGCGCTCGCCTGTCCAAGCTGCAGGAGGACCTGCCCGAGCAGTTCACCGAGCTGCGCGAGCGCTTCACCTCCGAGGAGCTGCGCAAGGCCGCCGAGGGCTACCTGGAGGCCGCGACCAGCCGTTACAACGAGCTGGTCGACCGCGGCGAAGCCGCCCTGGAGCGCCTGCGCAGCCAGCGGCCCTTCGAGGACGCGTCGGCGCGTGCCGAGGGCTACGTCGACCAGGCCGTCGAGCTGACCCAGGAGGCGCTCGGCACCGTCGCGTCGCAGACTCGCGCGGTCGGCGAGCGGGCCGCCAAGCTGGTCGGCATCGACCTGCCCAAGAAGGCCGAGTCGGCCAAGAAGGCCACGGCCAAGAAGGCCCCCGCCAAGAAGGCTCCGGCCAAGAAGGCCCCGGCCAAGAAGGCGTCGGCCAAGAAGGTCACCCAGAAGTAACCAGGCGCGCGACTCCGAGTTGTCCCCGGGCAACTCGGAGTCGACGTTTTGGACGGTGCCCGCATACCCTTGATGCGTGACCCACGCCGTGAGCATCGTCATGTTCGTCCTGCAGATCGCCGTCGCGCTGACGGCCGTGTACGCGTTCGTGCATGCAGCGCTGCAACGAACCGACGCCTATACCGCCGCAGACAAGCTGACCAAGCCGGTGTGGTTGGTGATCCTCGGCGTGGCCGTGGCGCTCTCCTCCGTGCTGAGCTTCGTGTTCGGCGTGCTGGGCATGGCGATCGCCGCCTGCGCCGCCGGGGTGTATCTGGTCGACGTGCGGCCGAAACTGCTTGAGATTCAGGGCAAGTCGCGCTAGCCGGATGAAGGCCCTGCTGGCCGCGCCGGCGGTGGTGTTGGTCGCGCTGCTGGGCCCGCCGGCCCCGGCGTCCGTCGCCCGTGCCGACGACACCCCCGCGCCCCCGTTCGTCGACCACACCCAATGGTCCCGTTGGCAGGGCCTGCCCAGCCTGCGGGTCTTTCCCACACCGTCCGGGCGGATGGCGGCCAGGCAACCGGGCACCGCGTCGCAGGCCGACGAGGCGTGGGCCGAGGTGCTCGCGCTGGCGCCGGACGCCGACACCCCCGGCATGCGCGCGCAGTTCGTCTGCCACTGGCAGCTCGCCGAGTTCGTGCAGCCGGGCAAGACCAGCTGGAACCTCGAGCCCTGGCGCCCGGTGGTCGACGACGCCGAAATGTTCGCCGCCGGCTGCAACCCCGGCGGTCCGGAAGAAGGGTTCTAGTTGGCGAGCCAACCCACGCGGGCCGAGCTGGCGGCCCTGATCGACCACACCCTGCTCAAGCCCGAGGCCACCCGCGCCGACGTGGCCGCGCTCGTCACCGAGGCGGCCGACCTCGGTGTCTACGCCGTGTGCGTGTCGCCGTCGATGGTCCCGGTCGCGTCGGATGCCGCCGGCTCCGGCGTTCGGGTGGCGGCGGTGGCGGGCTTTCCGTCGGGCAAGCACGTGCCGGAGGTCAAGGCGCGCGAGGCCGCGCTGGCCGTGCAGGCCGGCGCCGGCGAGATCGACATGGTCATCGACGTCGGCGCCGCGCTGGCCGGCGACATCGATGCCGTGCGACGCGACATCGAGGTGGTGCGGGCCGCGGTGCCCCGCGCCGTGCTCAAGGTAATCGTGGAATCGGCGGTGCTGCTGGCCCGGGGCGGGGAGACGCTGGCGGACGTGTGCCGCGCCGCCGAGGACGCCGGCGCCGACTTCGTCAAGACCTCGACCGGCTTTCACCCGGCGGGCGGGGCGTCGGTGGACGCCGTGGCCCTGATGGCCGAGACGGTCGGCGGGCGGCTGGGCGTCAAGGCCAGCGGCGGCATCCGCACGGCCGCCGACGCGCTAGCGATGCTGGATGCCGGTGCCACCCGGCTCGGCCTGTCGGGCAGCCGGGCGGTGCTCGACGGGCTCGGCGGCGACGCTTAGAGGTTGGCGAAGCAGGGGTCGGTGGTGTTGTCGTTCGGGATGGTGGCGTTCTGCGTCGAAAAGTGGCTTGTCACACCGGTATCGGTGACCTGCACGCTATCGGCGTGGATGCCCAGCGGGTAGTTCTTGGTGAAGTTGGCGGTGAAGTCGTCCAGCGTCGACTGCACCGATTCCTTCGGCATGGTGAATCCCAGGGCGTTGAAGCTGACGATCTGCAGCTGCAGCCCGGTGCCGGACACCACCGGCTTGGCGGTGATGTTGTCCAACATGCCCTTCAACTCGACGGTGCCGTCGGCCGGGTGAGTCGTCACGCTGTTGGTGACGAACGGACCCAGGACCGGGATCGCGTTCTGTACCGACTGCTTGATCCCGTCACTGGTCCAGGTGATGGTGGCGTCCAGCGAGCCGATGGTGCCCTTCGAGTTGGCGGTCGATTGGAGCCGCACGTCGCGGATGTTGAGGTTGAGCTTCATGCCCTTGGCATCGCGGATGTTGTTGCCGGCCGTCTGCACCGAGATGTTGGTGTAGTGCTTGGTGGCCTGTTGCCACAGCATCAGCGGCGTCACGCCGAAGGACGCGGTGGCCTGGTCCTTGACCTCGCAGGCCACCGCCTGGGCGACCTTGGAGTTCGCCTCGTGGCGCACGTACAGCTCGCCCCCGATCAGCGCGGCGAGCAGGAGCGCGAAAACGATGATCAGGATCAGCGCGATGGACAGCGGGTCGCGAAGGAGGCGTCGTTTCTTCTTCAC
This sequence comes from Mycobacterium sp. E2327, assembly GCF_001672675.1. Classification (NCBI taxonomy): domain Bacteria; kingdom Bacillati; phylum Actinomycetota; class Actinomycetes; order Mycobacteriales; family Mycobacteriaceae; genus Mycobacterium; species Mycobacterium sp. E2327. The sequence continues at coordinate 3,251 of NZ_LZKE01000235.1, read as the reverse complement.
CGGTGCCGGCTCTTCGTCGGGGGTGGCCAGCTTCTCCGTCGGGCCCGCGGGCGGGGCCGGGGGCGGCGGGTAGGGGGGCCGCGGCGGGTTCTGATGCGGGACGCTCAGCTGCTCGGTCTGCTGACCGGAAGCGGCCGGCGGCGGGGCCTGCTGCGCCGGGCCGCCGGTGCTGATGCGTTCGGTCGGACGCTCAGTCGGGGGCTGGCCGAAGGGGCCTTGGTTGCCGGGACGGGCCCATGTCGACGGGCCCTCGTTCGGTGGTCCTGGTGGGCCCTGTGGGTTCGTCACCCAACCGATTCTGCCCTATCCACCTGAGCAAAGTCGGAGCGGTTGCGCAGCACCGCGATGCTGTCCCGGGCCGCGGCGACCCGGTCGACGTCGATGTCGGCGACCACGAGCTGCGGCCCGTCGCCGGCCGCGGCGACCACCTCGCCCAGCGGTGAGGCGACGAGGCTGCCGCCCACCCCCAGCGGCGCGCCCGACCCGGAATCGGTCAGGGCCGCGCCGGGATCGGCCTGACCGACCGCGGCCACATAGCTCATCGAGTCCAGCGCGCGGGCCCGGGCCAGCAGCGTCCACTGCTCGAGCTTGCCCGGCCCCGAGCCCCAGGACGCGCAGGCGACGATCAGCTGGGCGCCGCGGCGGGCCAGCTCGGTGTAGAGCGCCGGAAAGCGGATGTCGTAGCAAACGCTCAAGCCCACCCGGACGTCGTCGACGTCGACCACCACCGGTTCGTGGCCCGGTGCGACGGTGCGCGACTCGGTGAAGCCGAACGCGTCGTACAGGTGGATCTTGTCGTAGTGGGCGTCGGGCCGGTTGGGGGTGCCCGGCCCGGCCACGATCAGCGTGTTCTTCACCCTGCCGTCGCCGGACGGGGTGAACATGCCCGCGATGACCGTGATCCCCGACTCGGTCGCGATCGCGCGCACCCCGTTCGCCCAGGGCCCGTCGACGGCCTCGGCGATCGGGGCCAGGGGGACGCCGAACCGGCACATGGTCGCCTCCGGGAAGGCCACCAGCACCGCACCCGCGTCGGCGGCCCGGCGGGTGTTCTCCCGGACCAGCTCGAGGTTCGCCGCGGGATCGCTGCCACTTTGGATCTGCGCCAGCGCGATTCGCATGGGCGCCAGCTTAGGCGCGGTGACGAGGCCCGGCTCAGGCGCTCTGGGCGATCCACTCCGCGGTCAGCCGTTGTTCGCGGCTCACCAGCTCGTCCAGCTGGGCGCCGATGAGCCGCTCCACCTTGCCGCCGATGATCGGGATCCGCACCTGGACGGTGATCCGGGAGGTGAGGCGGGCGCCGCCGGTCCCGGCGATCGGCGCCAGTTCCCCAGTCCCGGACACGTTCGCCGGGGTGTCCAGAATGGTGACCGCGATCGAGCCCGTGGCGGTGCCGTCGACGAGCGGACCCCAGGATTCCTTGCGCCTGATGCAAATGTCGCCCCGGTGCAGCTGCTTGACGACGGCGTGCAGGTTGTGGCTGCGCACCACCTGCAGCGTGACCACCTCGACGGTGCCGTCCTGTCCGGACTCGCCGCCGACCCGCATCGACTCCAGCGTCGCCTCGTCGACGGGGATGTCGGCCAGCCGGGCCAGCCAGTACCCCTCCTCCTGGAAAGCGCGGTGGACCTCTTCGACGCTCTCCTCGTACTCGGCCGACAACTCGAATGAATGCGGCATAGCTGGCCAGGCTACCGTTACGGGCCATGAATTCGAGCGGTGCCGGTTCGCTCTTCGCCGGCGCGCGTGTCGATGAGGCGGTGCCGCTGGCGCCGTTGACCACCTTGCGGGTCGGCCCGGTCGCGCGCCGCCTGATCACCTGCGCCAGCACCGATCAGGCGGTCGCCGTGCTGCGTCAGCTGGACTCCGAAGGCCGGGCGTCGCCGGTGCTGGTGTTTGCTGGCGGGTCCAACCTGGTGATCGCCGACACGTTGACCGACCTGACCGCGGTGCGCCTGGCGAACGACGGCATCACGGTGGACGGCAACGTTGTCCGCGCCGAGGCGGGCGCGGTCTGGGACGACGTGGTGGTCGAGTCCATCGAGCACGGCCTGGGCGGGCTGGAGTGCCTGTCGGGCATCCCCGGGTCGGCCGGCGCCACGCCCGTGCAGAACGTCGGGGCATACGGGGCGGAGGTGTCCGACACCATCACCCGGGTGCGGGTGCAGGATCGCGAAAGCGGCGAGCTGCGCTGGGTGCCGGGCGACGAGCTCGGCTTCGGTTACCGCACCAGCGTCTTCAAGCAGGCGTCCCATGCGGGGCGCGAAATCCCTTGGGTGGTACTGGAAGTGGAGTTCGTGCTGGACCCGTCGGGCCGCAGCGCGCCGCTGCGCTACGGCGAGCTGACGGCCGCGTTGAACGCCGCCGCCGGCGAGCGCGCCGATCCCCACTCCGTGCGCGAGGCGGTGCTGAAGCTGCGGGCGCGCAAGGGCATGGTGCTCGACGCGAGCGACCACGACACCTGGAGCGTGGGTTCGTTCTTCACCAACCCCGTGGTGGCGCCGGAGGCCTACGAACGGTTGGCCCGCGACGTCGAGGGGCCGGTTCCGCACTACCCGGCGCCGGACGGGGTCAAGCTGGCGGCGGGCTGGTTGGTGGAGCGTGCCGGCTTCGGCAAGGGCTATCCGCACGATGAAGCGGCACGTTGCCGACTTTCGACCAAGCACGCGCTTGCCCTGACCAACCGCGGCGGGGCCACCGCAAACGACGTCCTCGCGCTGGCCCGCACGGTGCGTGACGGAGTCCATGCTGTGTTTGGCATCACACTGGAACCGGAGCCTGTCCTGCTCGGCTGCAGGCTGTAGCGGCTAATCCCGTGTAATTGCGCGTCGGCGCCGAATTGTCGTGGCGCCGTTGGGGTCTATTCTCCCGGTATCTTTAGATGTCGTGAGCACATCCAGTACCCCGCCGCCGGTTAACCGGCGCTTGGCCCTGGCGGCCCTCGGGCTCGGCGTGTTCGCCCCCAGCGTGTTGGCCGCCTGCGCGGGCACCGCGGCCAAGCAGGCCGAGAGCAAGAAGGAGCCGCCGGCGCCCCAGCTGAAGTTCCAGCCGGCGGACGCCGCCTCCGACGTCGTTCCGATCTCGCCGATCAGCGTCCAGGTCAGCGACGGCTGGTTCCAGAAGGTGGCGTTGACGAACTCGTCGGGCAAGGTGGTCGCCGGATCCTTCAACGCCGACCGCACCGTCTACACGACCACCGAGCCGCTGGGCTACGACTCGACCTACACCTGGAGCGGTTCGGCCGTCGGCCA
>NZ_LZKE01000234.1:0-5549 GCF_001672675.1 Mycobacterium sp. E2327 | reverse complement strand
CAGCGCCAGCAGGAACAGCACCGCGGCCGTGAACGCCATCCGGTTGCGCGACCAGCGCAGCACCTTCGGCGAAACCAGCACCGTGGTCAGCGCGGCCACCGCCGCGCCCACCGCGGCGAACAGACCGAAGTGGTGCACCCACTTGGTGGGCGTGAACATCAGGAAGAACATGGTGCCGAAGATGACGCCCATCAGCCGCCACGCCGGGCCGCGGGCAACCCCCGGGATTCGCTTGCGCCGCAACATGATGAACACCGCCGTGAACAGGCACAGCGCGCTGATCAGGAAACCGAATCGGCGCGACAGCGAGCCGTCGACGGTCGGCAGGATCAGGTAGTAGTAGCGCAGGTTCTCGGTGTACCAGGCCTGGCTGGGCCCGATCGCCGTGCGAATCCTGGTGGCCTCCAACACCGTTGACAGCGTCTGGTCGGCGAACACCACCGTGAGGATCACCGTGCCGGCCGCCAGCATCGGGGCCACCAGCGGCCAGGTGCCGACCAGGCGATGACGCTTCACCAGAATCCGCAGGATCGGGCGGCCGCCGGCGACCAGCGCTGCCACCGCGATCAGGCCGGTGGGCTGCACGCCGAGCGTGAACGCCGCGGTGATGACCGCCAACGCCGCCGGCGTCAGCCGCGAGGCGCACATCGAGCGCTCGATCAACACATAGGTGATCAGCGAACCCAGCGCGATGATCGGCTCGGGCCGCAGGCCGTTGTTGAACGGCATCCACCCGGTCAGCAGGACCATGCCGGCCGCCCAGTTGGCGGCGGTGCTCGACGTCACCGCCGGCCCCAGCCGCGGCAGCACCTCACGCGACAGCAGCAGCCAGCACACCAGTCCCGCGACCAGGTCGGGCAGCCGCATCCACAGGCTGCCGTCGCTCACGTGGGTCATCAGCGCCAGCAGGTTGTAGTACCAGCCGAACGGGTCCTCCGGGCTGCCGAACCAGCGGAAGTAGTTGGACATGTAGCCGGCGTGGTCGGCGACCCGGGCCATGCCGAGGATGTAGCCGTCGTCCGAAGAATTGGCGCCGATCAGATGCCACAGCAGGAAGACGAAGATCACCGTGGCATCGACGAGGGTGAACTTGCGCCAGCGCGTCGGGATCAACCGGTGCATGCGCCGGCCGTCGAGCTGGTCGAGGCGCCACAGCGCGATGAGCGCGACGATCGTGGACACGATCGCCAGCACCATCGCGGCCAGCTTCAAAGTCGTTGGCGTGGTGGAGAACCGGGTGTCGATGGTCGCCGAGAACCGCAGGCCCGGCGGTGCCGGACCGGTCAGGTCGGTGAACACCCCCACGATCTGCGGGCGCAGGTTGGGATCGGGGAAACCACCGCGCACCGGCTTGCCCGCCGGATCGGTCAACCCGACGAAGGTGGCGAACGTGCCGGCGAGCGTCGACGTGATCTCGATGCGCTGACATTGTGGCGACGCCGCCTGATCCCGGGGCACGCTGGCGATGACCACATTACGGTCGGTCACGTCGACGCGCTGGCTGCTGACGACCACGAACAGCGCGTTGAGCGCGGCGTCCTTACCCTTCTTGGGCGCGGTGCTCAGCACCACCCCACCCTCGGGCGGCAAGCTCCGCACCACCGAGCACGGCACGGTCACCGACACGTCGACCGGCGTCAGCGAAATCAGCGGCGCCGTAACGTTGTTCAACTGGCCGTTCTGCGGCCAGTTCAGCATCGCGGTGGTCTGCACGACGGGCAACAAGGGCGTGGCGACCGACAGCACGAAACCGATCAGGCCCGCGATCGTCGCGACCCAGCGCGTCACCCGCACGTCCCGAACGGCGTCCGACGCCGGGGTGGCCACCGGGCGTTCGTGGTCGGTCACGCTCATGGCAGTGCCCTGACGGGTCCCGGGCGGCTCCAGCCGCCAACGGTGGTCACGCCCTGGTCGACGACGGCTACCGGCGCCTGATCGGCCGGCACCAGCGCGTGATACTGCTCGACCGATCCCCAGTCGCGATACCAGTCGCCGCGCAGGTAGGTCGAGATCGTCGAGGTGCGCAGCATGGCCTGGGTGATCAAGAACGGACCGCCCGTCTCGCTGGCCTCCCACCCGTTGGACGACGACGCCGTCTGTTTGTGATCGGGCAGGATGCGGTACTTCGGAAGTTCCGCCACGCCAAGGTGTTCGGAGAACGGCCGCTGGCAGGGGAAGTTGGCGGCGGTCGCGATGTCCATCAGCACCGGGGCCTGCGACCCGATCAGCTGCTGCAGCGTCTGCAGCACCGGCACGCGCGGCGGCGTGAACGAGAACCACTGCTCGGAACTCAGATTGGGGTCGTAGGCGACGATGCGTGCCACGTTAGCCTCCGGCGGCGCCCAGGCCAGCGGGAACCTCAGGTTGCGCCACGCCGGCTCCGGACCGATGTCGATCGGCTGCACCTCGCCGAGCGGTTGGGTGCTGCCGTCGGGGCGACTCACGCCCCACTGCAGTTTGAGCGATTGGCCGTAGGTGAAGGTGCCGTCCTCCTTGTACGACCAAATGGCGCCCGCGGCCGACACCACGACCAGCGGCCGGTCCGGCGTTCGCGGCGGCAGTTGGTACCAGGACGACGTGGCGGTCGCGGCCAGCGAGTTCTCGCCGTAGCTGCCCATCACCGGGGTGCGGGCCGGATCCAGGCCGAACGGCAGCGCCGCGTGTGACCCGTTGATTCCGGCCGGGCCCTTCCCGCCGGCGGTGCCGGCGGAGTCACTCATGGCGGCGTTGGGCTTATTCGGCGAGGCGTCGGAATTCACCACCCCCGGCTTGGTGACCACGGGGTTCGACCGCAAGTCCTCGCCCACCCCCTCGGGTTTGAAGCCGACCGGGTTCAGGCCGCCGAGCGGTCCGTCCGGCCCGAACGTCTGCCCCGGAACCGGTTGCAGCAGACCGGCGTTGGGATCGGGCTCGGTCAACACGTCGTCGGCCATGGCGCAGCTGGTTGTCGACAGGCCCGACGTGATCGCGGCGAGGTTGGCCTTGCCGGTGGTGTAGAGCGGGTAGCGGACCACCGCGCCCTTGGCCAGCGAGCCGACCTCGCCCAGCACCATGATCGTGGCCACCACCAGCAGCGGCGTGGAGGCCAGCACGCGGTTGCGCCGGCTGTCCTTGACCTCAGTGTGCCCGGCGTAGTCCATCCGGAAGTGCTGCCAGGCGCCCAGCAGCCCGGTCAGGATCGACAGCGTCAGGAACATCGACGTCACCGGGTGGCTGGCGATGACGGGCTGGATGTCCCACCACGGCACCCCGTAGTTGCCGACGTAGAACCAGCCGTTGACCCCGGATGTCGCGACCGCCAGCACGAACAGCAGCGCCGTCACGTACAGCGTCAGGTTGCGGCGGTTGTGCAGCCCGATGCGGGCGAACGCGAACGCGGTGAGCGCACCCAGCGGGGCGGCCAGCCCGGCGAACGCGCCGAACTGCACGGCCCACTTCGTCGGCGTGAACGTCAGCAGCAGCAGGCCCACCGCGGTGGTGCCGATCAAGCGCCATGCCGGTCCGCTGGCCACACCCTGGACCCGGCCGCGGCGCAGCAGCACCACCAGCATCACGAACAGGCAAAGCAGCAGCACCAGCACGGCGAAGCGCCGCGCCATCGACCCGTCGGGGTTGGACTCCACCGTGAGGAAGTAGTAGCGCAGCCAGTCCTGGTACCAGGCGATCGTCGGGCCGACCTTGTACTTGATGCGCGCCGACTCGGCGACGGTGGCCAGCGTCTGGCTGCGGAACACCACGACGGTAATCAGCGACAGCGACGCCGCCAACACCATCAGCGGGGCCAGCAGGCCGTCGGTCGCCCGGCGGCGCCGGATGGTCTGGGCGATGGCCCGGGCTCCGGTCAGCAGCGCGGCGACGGCGATCAGCCCTTGCGGAGCCAGCGTCGCGGTCAGCATCGCGACGATGATCGCGACCGCCGCCGGAGCCAGCCGGCCCAGCGCGATGGCGCGTTCCACCAGCACCCAGGTCACGATCACGCCCAGCGCGATGATCGGCTCCGGTCGCAGGCCGTTGTTGAACGGCAGCCAGGCGGCCAGGAAGACGGCGCCGGCGGTCAATACCGCGACGCGGTTGCCCGCCAGGCCGCCGCGGCCGGGCCCCAGCCGTCGCAGCACCCAGTGGCCGATGATCAGCCAGCAGGCGATCCCGGCCAGGGTGGCCGGCAGCCGCATCCACACACCGGCGGTGCTGACCGCGGCCAGCTTGGCCAGCACCGCGAGATACCAGTCGAACGGCGCGTCCGTCGTCCCGAAGTAGCGGTAGTAGTCGACGACGTACCCCGCCTTCGGGGCGACCCGGGCGATGGTCAGGTTGTAGCCGTCGTCCGACGACGTCGCGCCGATGACATGCCAGACCAGCAGCGTCCCGATCACGCCGACGTCGGCGAGCCAAGTCGCGGCCCCGACGCGGCCCCACTGGAATCGCGGGCGATACCCGGATTGCCGGCCGCGCCGATCCAGCACCGCCATCGCGGCGATGGCGGTCAGGACCGCCAGGGTCCCCACGGCCATCACGAGCGTCTTGAGCGTCGTGGGTGCCGTGATGAACCGGGTGTCGACGTCGACGCGGGCCGACAGTCCCGGCTGCGGCTGCACCTTCAGGTCGGTGAAGATGCCGCCGACCTGAGGCTTCTTCTCCGACGGCAGGGTCCCCGACGCGCCGGGGATGCCGACGAAGTCGGCTCCGGCCGCGCCCGCGTCGGCCCACATGTGCAGGACGCTGCAGGCGCCGGCGGCGACGGCCGCGCGTTTGGCCACCGCGGCCACGGTGTCGCGGAACGCGACGACGACGATGTCCTTGTCGGCGCGCACGAAAAGCCCGTTCTTGCCGGTGTCCACGCCACCGACCGGCAGCGTCGAGACGACCAACCCGCCGCTGGGCGGCAGCGTGGCGATCGCCGCACACGGGATCGAGATGTCCAGCGCCCGCGGCGCCCCCGACACCAGCGGGGCGGTGATCTGCGTGACGTGCCCGTCGGCCACGCCCTGGGGCCACAGCACCGTCGCCGTCGTCTGCCGCACCGGAAGCAGCGGGACGACGAGGCACAGCAGCAGACCCGCGAGACCCGCGACCACGGCGATCAGCCGCGGGACGCGCAGCGATCGCTCATTCCGGTCGGGGGGCACGAGGCTCGATCGTAAGGGACGCTGCTTAGTGCGCTTCGGACGCAGGGCCGCCTTGACGGCGCGCTAATTTGCCGCGCCCCGGCTGCGAAATAGACTCTCGTTTCAAGAACGGCCCCGATAACCCAGGAGGCTGGCAGCGCGATGACGAACACAGGTCTCGGGTTCGGCGTCTTGGGACCGTTGCTGATGACGAGCCACGGGGTGCGGGTGCCGGTGGGGGCGCCCAAGCAACGGGCAGTCCTCGCCATGCTGCTGATCAACCGCAACCGGCCGGTTTCCGTCGATTCCTTGATCAACGCGGTGTGGGACGAGGATCCGGTGCCGGCCGCGCGCACCAGCATCCAGGCCCACATCTCGAACCTGCGCCGGCTGCTGCGCGACGCCGGGGCCGACCCGTACCAGGTGCTGGCGAGCGCCCCGCCG
>NZ_LZKE01000233.1:0-13103 GCF_001672675.1 Mycobacterium sp. E2327 | reverse complement strand
ATCACCGGTGGCGGCACCGTGGCCGCGAAGGCGGTTTCGTAGGCGCCGGCGGCGATCTTGGCCTGGCTGGCGGCCTCCTCTGCCTGCGCGCCGGTCGCGCTCATCCACGCCACATAGGGAGCCGCCGCGGCCGCCATGGCGATCGAGGAAGGCCCCGTCCACGGCCCGGCGGCGAGGCTCTCGATCGTCGCGCCGTACGAGGCGGCCGTCGACTGCAGTTCCGTCGCCAACTCGTCCCAGGCCGCCGAGGCCGCCAGCATGGGCCCCGACCCCGCGCCGACATACATCCGCCCCGAGTTGATCTCCGGTGGTAGCGCCCCGAAATCCAACATCTATTTACTCCGCTCCCCTCGAGTGGCCGCCATGTTAGGCGCGGCTTGCCGGCCCGTCCGCAACCGCGCGGCAGCTCTAATGGAATCCATGGAATCCGCTGTTGAATTCACGCATTGATTGGACGTGTATGAGGACGACAGGGTTCCACACTCCTAATCACAATGTGTCAGCGGCGGCGGTCCGCCCGGCGTTCAGGCGGCGCTGCCTAATGTAGCGATCATCGTGATTGGAACGTATTCGTGGCACGTTCCAGGGATGTAATAGTAAAGTAAACGACAAGTGTCACCGCTCGAATATGCCTGTGAGAATGCTGCTGGTCAGCTAACGCCTGCCACCCCAAAAGACGTTGTCCAGGTTATCAGTAGCCGATTCCCAGCAACCGGCCAGAAATGGGGCTGAAGTTTGCCGTACTTTTCGCATAATAGGCTAGACGACCGGCGGCTGCCGGCCGTTAATCGTTGCTAACGCGGCGCAACAATTAATGTGCCCGCATTCGCCGCTATTCCACACCGTTAAGCAATTAACATATTCGACAAGTATGCACTGTCTTAATGCCAATAGTTCTCGAGTTCGCCAGCGCTTGTCGCGGGGGTTGGCTCGAGCGCTCACCGTGATTCTTGTGAAATTCAATTAATCCCAGGTCGGGCCGACAGCGCCGTCGGCGTTCGCCACGTTGCTCCGGACCGTCGGCATCCTTTGCCAGCGCGCGTTCGCCTTGGCCCTGGCATCCTCAGCGACTCCTTCGCCGAGTGGATAGTTTTTCGTCATCTGGTGCTTCCCTGAATTTCACCTAGCGTACGCATTTGCCGCTGGTGGAACGCTGATTTGCTGCTGGAAGTTTGCTGTGAGCCGGATGCGGCCGATTTGCGGTGCTCATCACCCCGGACAGGCGCCCGCGAGGCATGATCGCGAGGTTGCGGAAAGCTCAATCCGCGCGAGTAACCCGTGTGAGGTGAGCTCTAGCCGGCCGCCGGGGGCCGCGAGACGAAGGTAGGACGGAAGCCGTATTGCGGCACGGCGCGCCCGTAGGGTTGCGCACCCGTGGCCCCGATCGGCATGCCGGGCATGCCGGCCGCCATGGCCGGGGGTGCCACCATGGGCGTGCCGCCGAGCGACGAGGCCAGCGGGCCGGCCAGCGGCGCGGGCGCGGTCCAGCTCGGCGGCACCGACAGCGCGCCGATCATCGGCGCGTGGCCGACGCCGGCCGCCACGGCATTGCCGACGCCCTCGACGGCAGGACCGGCCGCCGCCGCACCGATCGCGTCGCCGACCGCTTGGCCCGCGGCGTCGGCCGCGTCGCCCGCGGCGGCCCCCTGGCCCAGCAGGCCCAGGAATGGGGCCAGCGTGTTGCTGGGCATGTAGAACCCGGACGAGAAGGCGGTGTTCCAGATGTTGGCGTTGGGCCCCCACTGTGCCCAAAGGCCGTCCAGCGTGGCGGATCCCGACCCGGATCCCGTCAACAGGCCCACGATCTCCGACGCAGGCGTCTGCGCCGATGCCGGCGACGCCAGCCCCTGCAGTGCGGAGGGCAGCGTGGACATCAGCTGTGCCAGCGTGCCCTGTTGCGCCCCGGCCGGAGTGGCGATGGCCTGGGCCACCGCGGCCGACTGTGCGTCAGGCCCACCGGGGCTGGTCGTCTGCTGCGGCTCGCTGAACTGGCTCAGCTGGGCGGCGACCGCCGACGAGGCGGCGTAGCCGTACATCGCGGCCGCGTCTTGGGCCCACATTTCGGCGTACTGGGCCTCCGTCGCCGCGATCGCCGGGGTGTTCTGACCGAGGATGTTGGTGGCGATCAGCGCCATCAGCTGGGCGCGGTTGGCCGCGATGACGGGCGGCGGCACCGTCTGGGCGAAGGCGGCCTCGTAGGCCGCCGCGGCGCCCTCGGCCTGTGCGGCGGTCTGCTCGGCCTGCTCGGCCGTCGTGCCCAGCCAGGCCGCGTATGGAGCGGCGGCGGCGGCCATCGCCACCGACGCCGGGCCGTGCCATTCTTCACCGGTCAGCGCCGTCAGCACCGCGCCGTAAGACATTGCGGTGGAGCGCAATTCGGCGGCGAGCCCGTGCCAGGCCGACGCGGCGGCCAGCATCGGGCCCGAGCCCGCTCCGGAGTACATCCGGCCGGAGTTCACTTCCGGTGGGAGCAGTGCGAAATCGAGTGCAGCGGTCATCGTTGGCCCCTTCCCCTAATGGGCCGCGCGGGTGGCGTGGGTGCTGATTGTGTTGTGGCTACGGCGAAGTCCGCCGGACGTGCGAAGACAAGCGACATCGGACTACTCCTCGCGGAAAGAGGGTGACCCGTGCCGGCCGGCAATTGTGGCTGGTTTCAGCGCAATTCACGGACGCGGTCCGCTAGGGCGGACGCGTCCGTACGAGGTCTGTCGGGGTTAGCCGTTCAGACGGTCAGAAAGGGGCCGGGGCCGGATCGAACCGAAATGGTCGATTTGGAATACGGACTATCGTCGAGACTCATTTCGCTCTCACCTCCTCACAGCCTGGGCACACGGGGATGCCGTTATGTCGCACACCGGGGAGAAGGGCCCGGGCTGAAACTCCCGGAGACCGCACCCCTCTCGTCAGAGCTTTGGCACCACACGGCGTATCCGATCTGAGCCGGAAGCCACTTGGGCTCAACCCTTAAGCCGGGAAGAGCTGTCCTGACCCTGGGCGTCTTTCGACGTTCGAGGTCAGTGGCCTGTATCCGTGCAGACGCCTCACCTAGCGAGGTGCTTGCACAGGCCATCGTGGCACCCGGACGGTAGATCAGTCAAACCAACTGCCACACGCTCGCAACAAGCCCGTTGTCACCCGGCGGCCGGCGGACGCGGCATCACCGTCACGCGGAAGCCGTAGCGGGGGCCGTGGCCGTAGCCACCTCCGGCCGTGGCGGCGGGCATGCCCGGCATACCGGGAATCGCTCCCGGGCCGGCCTGCACCGCGCCGGCGCCCGGGCCGACGGCGTTGGTCCAGCCACCCCCGGCGAACGTCGCCCCCGCGTGGTTCTCCACCTGGGCGGCCGCCGTCCAGGCTTGGGGCACGGACAACCGACCGACCAGCGTCGCCTGATTCGTGCCGCCCGAAATCGCTCCGCTCAGGTCGCCCGCTATGCCTGCCGGGGCGGCCCCAGGCGTCAACAGCGGCAACCATCCCGGATTCCCGGCGCCGGCGCCCATCGGTGGCAGCGCGGTGGCGCCGGGCGTCGAGGAGACCGCCACCGCGTTGATGTCCGACATCGCGGCCGTAACTGCCGGTTCGATGATGGCGGGGCTCACGTACCCGGCCGATACGAACCCGTTGACGAACGAGGAGTTCAAGAAGGTCCCGATCGCGTTGCCGTCCGCACCGTCCAAAAAATTCAGGATGGCGTCGAGGAATCCCGCCCCCGGGATGCTGGCCGCGGGATTCGCGGCGGCCGAGACCGGTGACGAGAGTCCTTGCAGCGCAGTCGGTATCGCGGACAACAGCTGGTCCATCGTCTGGGATCCGGTGCCCGCCGCGGTGCCGGTGGCTTGGCTGACCGCCGCGGCCTGGGCGGCCTGCCCGGCCGGATTGGTGGTCTGGATCGGTGGATCGAACGGCGTCAGCGTGGAGGCCGCCGCCGAGCTCCCCGCATAGCCGTACATCGCCGCCGCGTCCTGGGCCCACATCTCGCCGTACTGGGCCTCCGTGGCCGCGATCGCCGGGGTGTTCTGCCCGAGGAAGTTCGTCGCAACCAGCGCCGCGAGCAGGGCCCGGTTGGCCGCCACCTCCGCCGGGGGCACCGTCATCGCGAACGCCGCCTCGTAGGCCGCCGCCGCGGCCGCCGCCTGAGCGGACGCCTGCTGGGAGAGTCCCCCGGTGCTGGTCATCCACTGGACATACGGCTCCGCGGCGGCGCCCATCGAGGCGGAGGCCGGCCCCATCCACTCCTCGCTCGTCAGCCCGGTGATGACCGCGTCGTATGAGGCCGCCGTCGAACCGAGCTCCGCACCGAGCGCGGCCCAGGCCGTCGCGGCGGCCATCATCGGCGCCGAGCCCGGCCCGGCATACATCCGGGCGGAGTTGATTTCCGGTGGGAGTGCTCCGAAATCCATTGCCGCCACCCCCTTAACCGGCCGTCACGGTTTTGGCGGCCAGCATGGTCGCGTTGCGCTGTGATTTCCGTTGTGTTACAAAGAAATACATCGGACTTCTCCTTTAAAGAGCGGATAGTCCGACCCGGCTACGGGCAGGCGGCCGCCGAGCTATGTCGGGTGTTGCCGATTCAAACGGCGGCCAGCGCGCCACGACCGGATCGGAAAGAAACGGTCGTTGTTCTCATGCGTTAACGGTCAATTCGGCCAGTACGCCCACCTCCCGTCGTGGCCAGGGCGCTCACGGAAGTGCGCCACGGTTGCCCGAATCGGGACGAGACCCCCGGCGAAACCATGTGTGGGGCAAAAGCCGCCTGATTTCTAGGCGTCTTGCGACGATAGACCTAAATCCCCTTCTTAAGACCCATTTCCGCGGGGAAACTGTGCTCGGCGATGAGCATTGAGGATCATGGTGGCACCGGTGCCGACGCCCGGCAATGCGAACCGCTCATCCACCGAAAATTAATAGAAAGCTCATAGAACCCGACGGGGGTCCCGGACCGCGGCGGGAATCGAAATGCGAGCGGGGGCCACCGAAAGCAATTGCGGCCGTTCGCCAGTCGGGACTGCCCGAGCGGTTTACGACGGCTTCTTCTCGGCCACGGCCGTGCGAATGCCCTCAAGGAGATCCTCGGCGGTCAACTCCGTGAACCGGAGCAGCTGCGCCTCGCTGAACTCGCCGCTCGAGAGCACCGCGTCGAGGTCTTCGTCGTCGAGCCGGAAACTCCGGTGGTCGCGCGCCTTTTCCACCACGTTGCGCACGAAGCCGGCGTTGCCGAGCGTATCGATACCCCGAATCAGATCGCCATCTTCGGAGTAGCTCTCGTCGAGGTAGAACTTGGTGTACGACGGCAACAGCGCGTCGGCGGCCTCGTCGGTGATGACGTCCTCGTTCTCCCGGCCCATCAGCTTGGTCAGCGCGACGAGCTCGTCCGGGGTGTAGCTGAAGAACTCGATCACGGTCGAAAAGCGCCGCCGCAGACCCTGATTCACCTCGAGCATCTTGTCCATCGCCTTGGCGTAACCCGCGCCGAACACCACCAGCTCGTCGCGATGGTTCTCCATGTACAGCAGCAGCGTGTTGATGATCGCGTTGCCGTAGGGGTCGCCCTGGTGGTACCCGCTCTCGTGCAGCGTGTGCATCTCGTCGAAGAAGACGGCGCCGCCCAACGCCCCCTCGAGCATCTCCTCGGTGTTCTTCTCGGCGTCGGCCATGTACCGCCCCAGCAACTTGGTGCGGCTCGTCTCCACCACCAGCGGCTTGCGCAACACGGTGAGCCCGCAGAGCTGCTTGGTGAAGGCCCGCGCCACCGACGTCTTGCCGGTTCCGGGGGGCCCCAGGAGCAGGGTGTGGCGCGAGGTCACCGGAACGGGGAGACCCATCTTCTCCCGGGCCAAGTTGACCTTGGTGGTCGACTTGATGAGCTTGATTTCCCGCTTCGCGCGTTCCATGCCCAGCATCGCGTTGAGCTCGGCGTCCCCCTCGGCCAGATACTTGGCGGCCTCCTGGGCGTGGCGGAGGGCCTCCGTCTGCGCGCGTGTCGGCGCGCTGTCCGGATCCCATGGGTCGGTGCGGGCCTCGATCGTCTCCGGATCGGTCAGCACCAGCCGATAGTTGGGGTTGTCCAACGCTTCTCGGGCCGGGGCGAACTTCGGGTCGCGGGAGTACACCCGGCGCAACAGCTCGACGGCCTCCTCCTCGCGGCCGACGTGCCGCAGGCACATGCCCTGGGTGTACAGCGCGATGTTGGCCGCCCCCGGCACCCGGTCGCCCTCGACGGCGTCCTGGCCGCGCCGGAACGCCTCCTCGAACACGCCCAGCGAGGCCAGCGCGGTGGTCGCCATCGCGGCGCCCGCGGCCTTCAGCTCGGGGTGCCGCCAGGTCTTGCCCTCGGGAAATTGGACGAGCACGTCGGGCCAGCGTCCGGTGCGGAAGTACAGCACACCCCGCACGTAGTTGACGACTTCCTCGTCGAACGGATGCCGGGGCTCGACGCCGTCGAGCAGCTTCGCGGCTTCCTCGTAGCGTTTCGCCTCGGCCAGCACGGCCGCGTATGCGCACGCCAGCGACTCCACGCTGGTGACGGCGAGCCGCAGAAACAGCCCGTCGGAGACCTCAGGCCGGAACTGTAGGTCGGTCACGCCGAGGCGGCGCGTCTCCCAACCGAACGTCCGGACCGCCGCCCATGCGCCGGCGAGCACCTCGAGGCTCTGCTCGCCGGCCAGCATCCGCGCCAGCCAGGCGTCGCACATGCCCGGGTCGAGCGTGGTGGCCGTGTTGAACATCTGCGCAGCCACCTGCGGGTTATGGCTGGGCTGTAGCCCGTTGACCGAAATACCGGACGCCAAAAGCCCGGCGACCATTGCATTGCGGGCGTCTTCGGCGGTGGATTGCGAGCGCGTCATTGCGCCGCAGACACGCTCGCTGCGCTCTCCCGCTCCTGACCGACCGACAGCACCAGGTCGTCGTCGTCGAGCAACGGACGGCTGGGGACGATTAAGAGTGGGCGGGCCGCCGGGGCGGGCAGGCTGGCGCGTACCGCCGCCAATTGGCGGCCGGTGAGCCGGTTGAGTCCCGACCACACGCTCCTGGGCAGGCGGCGCTCGCTGTGGTAGCGCACCCAGGCCGACAACTGCGGGCGGCCGGCGCTGGTGTTCAGACGGATCGTGACGACGGCGGCGCCGACGTCGGGCAGCAGCAGGTCTTCCAGCGTCTCGGTGGTGATGTCCGACGGCGTCAACCAGAAGCTCGCGGCGAACCCGTTGAAGTGCTTGAGGTGCCGCCAGCCGGGGCGACTCCAGGTCGGTTCGAGGTCGGCCAGCACCGCGCTGTCGACCTCGGCGAGCTCATCGGCGGTCAGCGGCCGGGCCACGCAGTTTTGCCCGTCGAGGTCTTGGGCAAGCCGCTCGGTGGCCGCCACCAGGGTCGACGCGAGCGAGTCGCGGGCGGCCACGGCGGCGACGTTGCGCTGCGGGTTCATCCGCAGCACCAGCCAGGTGCGGCGCACAAAGGAGGTGGGCTGGTCGCTCACCACGCCCCACTCCTCTGGTCCCCAGTCGTCCAGCTTGGACTTCTCGGCCGCCCTGGACTCGGGGCCGCCGCGGCGCACCTTCATCGAGACGATGTCGATGCCGTCGAGGTGGATGTCGAACTGGCGCAGGCCCTCGGCGACCGCGTGCACCGGCAGGATGGCCGCCGTGTTCCGGTGCCGATGGCGGCCGGACGCGTCGTCCTCCCCGCCGTCCACCGAAATCACGCTCACCAGATGGCCGTCGTACTGGCGTACGCCGACCTTGTCGCGGCCGAACCGGCGCTGGTGGTCGATCGCCGGCGTGCAGCCGGCCGTGAGCGCGGTGCCCGGGTCGGCGGACCAGTCCCACAGCCAGGTGGCCAGGCCCGAGGTCACCGTGAGGCCGTGGTGGGTGACCAGGGACAGCAGCGTGACCACCGCCGCCAGGCCAACTCCGACCCAGAACGCGATGTGGTGCTCGCCCTGCCAGGAGGTCGGGCAGTGGCTGGCCACCAACAGGATCAGGATGTCGACGACAAACACCGCGGTGACCCGCGGCCACGACAAAGACAATCCGAAACTTCGCTGAGCCTTCATACCTATTGCTGCTCCGACCTCATTGCTGCTTCCGTGTTCGCTTCATGAACACTGCTATACCGAACACGGCGCCGCCGATCAGCAATGCGGCGGTCAACCCTCCGGCTGCCACCCATACTGGCACCATATCCCGGTGCGGGGCCGCCTTAGGAATGTTCAACGGTGCCGACAGTTGCTGTGGCGGCTTTGCTGGACCTTCCGGTACATCCCACGTCAACGCCGCCACCGGATCGATGACCCCGTAGCCGACCTGGTTGTCCACCCCGCGCGCCGGCGCCCGGGCGGTGCGCTCCAACCGGTTGATGACCTGATACGCCGATAGCTGCGGATATTTGGCGCGGACCAGGGCAGCCACCCCGGAAACGATCGCGGTCGAGAAGCTGGTGCCGGCCGGAACCAGCAGCGTGTTGTCCGGGCCGTCGATCGCGTTGATCAAGCCGTCGTCGCGCGGTGAGAGGCCGATGACGTCGGTCCCCGGTGCGGCGATTCCCACCCACGGTCCCGCGACGCTCGTCGTCCCCTGGCCCTGGCCGCCCTGGGTGAGCGGTCGGCCGTCGTTGTCGACCGCGCCCACCGTCAGGACGTAGTCGCTGAACCAGGACGGCGTCACCACGGTGCCCACCCCGGCCCAGTCGCGGGGATCCTTGGGCTGCATGGGATCGAAGGCCGGGTTCTGCTTGCAGTCCTTCTTGCTGGTGTCGCCCGCCGCCGCCACGATGACGACGTTCTTGTCGACCGCCGCGTAGCGCACGGCGGCGCCCAACGAGCGCTGATCGATGATGTTGCGCGAGCTCATGCAGGTCACGTCGGAGATGTTGATGACCGTGGCGCCCAGGTTGGCGGCGTGCACGATCGCCCGCGCCATGGTCTCGACGTCGTCGATCTTTGCCCGCGTCTGCGGGTCTTCGTCGCCGGTATAGGCGTCCTTGAGGCCGAAGGCCTGGCTGGACTGGCGGATCGCGATGATGTCGACGTCCGGGGCGATCCCGCTGTACGCGTCAGGGGCCGACGCCGGCGCCGGGGGCGCCGGGGGTGGGGGCGGCGGCTTGGGCGGGTCGAGTGGGAGCGTTTTGACCGGGTTGTCGACACCGATCACGTGCCGACCGCCGGAGTAGCTCGGTATCGTGACCGTCCCGCCGCCGTGGTTCGCCGACGGGGCCTGCCCGGGCGCGGGGGGTCCCGCCGCCGGC
The DNA here is from genome assembly GCF_001672675.1 of Mycobacterium sp. E2327. Taxonomy (NCBI): domain Bacteria; kingdom Bacillati; phylum Actinomycetota; class Actinomycetes; order Mycobacteriales; family Mycobacteriaceae; genus Mycobacterium; species Mycobacterium sp. E2327. The sequence goes on along the minus strand of NZ_LZKE01000233.1, from coordinate 3,866 downwards.
CCGGCCGGACCCGCGGGCGCGGCTGGTGCCGGCGGTGCCCCGAACGGCCCCGGCGGAGGTGATTCCGACGGGGGCGGCGCGGGGACCATCGTCACGGTCTGAGGCAACGGCGACAAGGTCACCGTCTGTGGCGGTGGCGCTTTCGGGGGCGGCTCCGTGGTGGGAATGGTGACCGGCTTGCGCGGTGCCGCCGGCGGCGTCGCCGCACCGCTGGCCGGGGCCGCACCGATCATCGACGCCACGATCGTGCCGTGCGCGTCGCAGTCCGACAGCCCGTCGCCCGACATGATGTAGTCGCCGCCGGGGATGAGGTGCGGAAACCGCGGGTGCGGGGTGACACCGGTGTCGATCACGGCGACCTTCTGGCCCGCGCCGCGGCCGAACTGCCAGGCCTCCTGCAGGTTCAGCATGTCCATGTACTTGGGCTGCAGCCGGAAGTCGGTTCCGGGCAGCACGCCGACCTCGGTGCAGTAAGAGTTCTGCTTCATCGGCGCCGGCGGCCCGGGCGGGCCGTCGGGCGGCACCGCCGCGGGATCAACCGTCGGCGGCGAGATCGCGTAGGCGGGTGGCAGACCGGCTAGTGCACCTGAAGTCAGCAGGAGTGCGGCGACGGCCGCGCGGGATGCGCGACCGCGCCACACCTTGCTGCTAGCGATAACGGATCGCGGCATAGACATTCATCAGCCACAATGCCAACGGGAAGATCGGCATCAGGCACAGGTACTCGATGTATTCCACGAACTTGCGGAACAGCGGGCTGTAGATGGTGTTGGGCACCACCGCCGCGGCCGTCATGCCCGCGGCCGGCAGCAGGACCAGGATCGCCACGCTGATCGACACCGCCAGCGGAGACTGCAACCCCAGCGCGTAGCGCACCACGATCGCGGTGACGATGAGCACCGACGTCGCGGCCAGGGTGATCGCCTGCCAGCGGTCCACGTACGAGCGGCCGCGGAGCATCAGGAAGCCGGCGGTGAAGCCCGCCAGGATCAGCGGCAGCCAGCGCTGGAACGTGTGCGGGTCCGACAGCGCGGTCAGCGACACGATCATCAGCACGCCGAGCCCCAACAGCAGGCCCGAGAGGAACGAGCGGGCGCGCTCGGCCTGCAGCACCACGTCCCGAACGGACGCCGGCCCCTCCAGGACCGGGGCGCCGCCGTCGGCGCGCGTCACGGTGGTGGGCAGGTCCGGTCGGGCCTCGAACACCCACCGGCTCGTGGCCGACGGGAAGACGGGCAGCCGGATGCCGGCCAACCGCCGGGACAGCGCGGGCGCGGACTGGTAGCCCAGCACGCAGACCAGCACCACACAGCTGAAGTTGGTCACCGCGCTGGTGTTCGCGACCATGCGCGCCAGGCTGGCGATCGCCGCCACGGCGCTGATGGTCACGATCGCGGTGTAGATGGCCAGCCGGCGACCGGTGAAGCGCAGGTTGAGCGACGCGCCAACCGCCAGCACGCCGAAGCCCAACACCGCTTGCGGCGAACCGACGCCGCCGGGCGGGGCCGAGGCCGCGGCCACCGTGAGCGGCGCGAGGCCGCTCAGCAGCATGATGTCGGCGACCAGGCGGTCCGAATCGGTCTTCGCCCGCATCGCCAGCATGACTGCCACCGTCAATGCGATCGCGGCGATGATCGACGCGTACACCGTAGGCAGCCACGAGTTGTGGTGCCAACGCCACCAGCCGAGCAGACCCGACGCCACGGTCACGCCGATCGCGACCATCGAGGCGCCCACCTGGACGGCGACGACCGGGTCGATCGCGGCGAACCGCTTGCTCAAGTTTGCCGAGACCGCGGTGGAGATGTGCTCGATGACTTGCGACCGGTGCTCGGTGTCCGGCAGGAACCGGATCCAGAGCCGGTCGCCGTCGTAGATGTCTTGCTCGGTCAGCGACTGCGTGGCCCGCAACGGCGTGCCGTCGACGAGGCACAGCGACCACCTGCCGCGGCCGGTGGCCTCCAGCGGGGTCTCGCCGAGTTCCCGCAGCCGGCTGTTGACAACCTTCAACAGCGGGTCGGTCATCACCGAGACCGGGGCGTTGGCGTCCAGCAGGACGCCGATCTGGACACCCTCGCCGGCCATGACGCCGACGACTACCGCCCGAGGCTGTGCAATTCCCTCGATGTCTGCCTGTAGGGCATCAGCTACGCCGACTGCGGTCATCGCCCTGCACCCCCTGCCATTGTGAATGTGTAACCCCGTGTCGCCAGGCGCTCGAACGCCCCGGACGCCTCACTCGCCGAGGCGCTAAGGCCCCCTGAGAGGTACAGCCTGACCATTTCGGATTTCATCTGCCTCGCCTTGCGCTAAGGAGTTGTGGTGACACTGCTTTGAAAGATTTGCTGTGATGATTCTAGAGAAGTATGCCGTCTTCGCATCCCGACCGCATGTTGTCGGCAAAAGCGTTGGTAAAGTTTATGTTTCGCGCCCATGTCACACCCTGCTGTGGGTTTTCCACTCGCCGTAGGGCAGCGTGTCCAGGACGGTCTTGATGCCCACCTGCACCAGTTGCGGGGTTGCCGGACAGATCGCCAACCAGGCCTCCCCCGAACCCGCCGTACGCGCTTGCTGATACAGCGCGATGCGGCCGCCCGAACCGTCCTTCAGCGACAGGACCGAGGCACTGGGTCCCTTGGCGTCGTCCCGGTATTGGCGCGCGTAGACGGCGACCTCGGCCGCGGGGTCCGACAGCGCTTGGCCCAGCGCGGCCACCGTCGCGGCGCTGATGCCCATCCGCCGCAGGTCTCCCCCGGAAAAGACGTTGAAGCCGGATTCCTGCCAGGACTTGGTCGCCTCCAGCATCTCCTCCAGCGGCACGTTGACCGCGTTGATCGCGGCGGGCTCCGCGTGGTGGATCGACTCCAGCCCGTCGATCACCAACGACGCGATCGAGGCGCTGTCGGCGACGGCGACGTCGTCGACGGTGATGTCACTGCCCACCCGGACGGCCGACACCCAGTGCTGGCCGCGGCGGGCCAGCACCACGCGGAACTCGTTGTCGGGGATGTCGCGCGAGCCGGGGGGCTGGTTCTCGTCGTCGACGACTCCGTACAGCAGCTTCCCCCGCGACAGCAGGGCCACGACCTCGAGGTCGGGCGCGGCGAGGACCCGCATTCGAGCCGCGACTTGTTCGTGCACCTCGTCGCCGACCACGATGCCCTGCTCACGCATCACCGCCATTCCGGGGTGTTCGTTGAGCCAGTCGCTCGAGTCGGTGGACACGAACGGGCGGCAGCGCAATTCCGGCGCGACGTGGCGAATGTCGAGCAGCGCCTGAAGCATCCAGAAGCCGTCGACGTTGACGGTGATGTCGGTGCGGGTGCTCTGTTGGTCCATCGATAGCCTCAGAAGTGGTCGAAGTTACGGAAACCGCAGGACGCGGCAGCACACCGAAACCTGGTGTGCTGCCGCGCCTGAAGTTGCGAGCTAGGCCCAGCTGGAGCCGACGGCGCTGTCCGTGCTGGACATGTTGCTGCCCGCCGTCTGCACCTTCTGGCCGTGAGCGTTGGCCTGCTCGTAGATCACCTGGAAGTTACGACCCAACTGGGTGATGAACTCCTGGCAGGCCACCGAACCGGCGCCACCCCAGAAGTCACCAGCAGCCAGCACATCGCGAACGATGGCCTGGTGCTCGGCCTCCAACGACGCGGCCTGGGCGCGAATCGTCGCACCATGGGCATCCACATCGCCAAACTGGTAATTGATTGTCATGTTGGTGTTCTCCTAACGTCTCAAAGGGTACGGAAGCTGCGCTTTTCGCGCTAGCTGCCGAGGATTTGCTGCGAGGCCTGCTCTTGCTGCTCGTAGTTGTTCGCGTCGCGGATCAGCCCGTCGCGCACACCGTGCAGCATGTTCACGATGTT
>NZ_LZKE01000232.1:0-696 GCF_001672675.1 Mycobacterium sp. E2327 | reverse complement strand
TCGAGCCGTGCGCCGCCATCGGCCGGGAGCTGCAGCGCCGGGGGCACGACGTGCGGGTTGCGGTGCCGCCCAACCTGATCGGCTTCGTCGAGTCGGCCGGGCTGCCCGCCGTCGCCTACGGGCAGCGGGATTCCCAGCAGCAGCTGGACGAGGATTTCCTGCACAACTCGTGGAAGTTCCAAAACCCGGTCAAGCTGGCGCGCGAGGCGATGGAGCCGGTCCGGGCGGGCTTCGAAGAGCTGGGCGCCGCGCTCAAGTCGCTCGTGGACGGGGTCGACCTGCTGCTGACGGGCCAGCTCTATCAGGAGATCGCCGCCAACGTCGCCGAGCGCTACGACATTCCGTTGGCCGCGTTGCACTTCTACCCGATGCGGCCCAACGGCCAGGTGGCGTTTCCCGCGCGGTTGCCCGCGCCGCTGGTGCGCTCGACGATGAAGACCCTCGACTGGATGTATTGGCGGTTCACCCGGGGCGCCGAAGACGCGCAGCGCCGGGATCTGGGTCTGCCGAAGGCCACTTGCCCTGCGCCGCAACGCATGTCGGAGCTGGGCGCGCTGGAGATCCAAGCCTACGACGCGCTTTGTTTTCCCGGCTTAGCGGAGGAGTGGAATGGCAAGCGGCCGTTCGTCGGCGCGCTGACCATGGAGTCGCCCACCGATGCCGACGACGAGGTCGCGTCGTGGATCACCGCCGGAA
>NZ_LZKE01000231.1:0-16280 GCF_001672675.1 Mycobacterium sp. E2327 | reverse complement strand
CGGTCGGCCAGGACTACCTGAAGGTCATCTGGAATGCCCAGGAGTGGTCGCCGGACGGGGCCCCGCAGAAGGTCAGCACCAAGATGCTGGCCGACCGGATCGGGGTGTCGGCCAGCACCGCGTCGGAGTCGATCCGCAAGCTCGCCGAGCAGGGCCTGGTCGACCACGAGAAGTACGGCGCGGTCACGCTGACCGAGGCGGGGCGCCGCGCGGCCCTCGAGGTGGTGCGCCGGCACCGGTTGTTGGAGACCTTCCTGGTCAACGAGCTCGGCTATCGCTGGGACGAGGTGCACGACGAGGCCGAGGTGCTCGAGCACGCGGTGTCGGACCGGCTGGTGGCGCGCATCGACGCCAAGCTGGGCTACCCGCAACGCGACCCGCACGGCGACCCGATTCCGGCCTCCGACGGTCAGGTCCCCACCCCGCCGGCCCGCCAGCTGTGGGCGTGCCGCGACGGGGATAGCGGGACGGTGGCCCGCATCTCCGACGCCGACCCGGAGATGCTGCGGTATTTCACCGGCGTCGGGATACAGCTCGACTCGCGGCTTCGGGTGCTGACCCGCCGGGAATTCGCCGGCATGATCTCGGTGGCGATCGAGTCCGCCGACGGCGCCGAGAGCACGGTCGACCTCGGCAGCCCGGCGGCCCGCGCGATCTGGGTGGTGGCCTAGTTGGCCAGCAGTCCCTTGGCGATGTGGGTGACCTGCACCTCGTTGGTGCCGGCGTAGATCATCAGCGACTTCGCGTCGCGGGCCAGCTGTTCTACGCGGTACTCGGCCATGTAGCCGTTGCCGCCGAACAGCTGCACGGCCTCCATCGCGACGTCGGTGGCCGTCTCCGACGAGTACAGCTTGATCGCCGACGCCTCGGCCAGCGAGAGCGGTTTGCCCGCCTGCTGCCGCTCGATGGTGTGAAACACCATGTTCTGCACGTTCATTCGGGCGATCTCCATCTTGGCCAGCTTGAGCTGGATCAGCTGGAACTGCCCGATGTTCTTGCCCCACAGCGTGCGGGTCTTGGCGTAATCCACGCACAGCCGGTGGCATTCGTTGATGATGCCCAGCGCCATCATCGCGATCCCGATCCGCTCGGCGGCGAAATTGTCGCGGGCGCTGTCGCGGCCGTCGCCGTCGCCCTGGCGCTGGTTCTCGCCGAGCAGGCGATCGGGGGTCAGCCGCACGTTATCGAAGAACAATTCGCCCGTCGGCGAGGACATCATGCCCATCTTCTTGAACGGCTTGCCCTGCGTCAGGCCCGGCATTCCCGCGTCCAGCACGAAGATCAGCACGGGACGGTTGCGCCGGTCCACCGTGGGGTCGCCATCGTCCAGCTTGGCGTAGACCACGAGCACGTCGGCGCAGGGCCCGTTGGTGATGAACGTCTTCTGCCCGTTGAGGATGTAATCCTCGCCGTCGCGCCTGACATACGTCTTCATGCCGCCGAACGCGTCGGAGCCCGAATCGGGTTCGGTGATGGCCCACGCCGCAATCTTTTTCAGCGTCATCAGGTCGGGCAGCCAGCGTTCCTTCTGGGCCAGCGTGCCGCGGCTCATGATGGTCGCCGCGCCCAGGCCCAGGCTGACCGACGCGGTGCTCAGCAATCCGATGCTGACCCTGGCGATTTCGGACACCAGCACCGCCACCATCGACCCCTGGGCACCCATTCCGCCGGAATCGCCCGCACCGTCCTGCTTTTCGCTCTTGCCGGCGCGCTCGCGCTCCAGCATCTTCTTGACCGAATCGGCCGCCATGACGTCGAGGCCGAACTGGCTGAACAGCTTTCGCGCGATCGGGTAGGGCGACAGCTCACCGCTTTCCAGTTCGTCCAGATGCGGGCGGATCTCCTTGTCCACGAACTGGCGAACCGCATCCCGAACCATCAGGTCGGTTTCGGACCATTCGAACATGGCGCCCTTAGCGTTCGGCGCGCTGGTAGGCGGTGACGACCGCGGCGCCGCCCAGCCCGATGTTGTGCTGCAGCGCGGCGTTGACGTTGTCCACCTGACGCTTGTCGGCGGTGCCGCGCAGCTGCCAGGTCAGCTCGGCGCACTGCGCCAGCCCGGTCGCGCCCAGCGGGTGTCCCTTGGAGATCAGGCCGCCGGACGGGTTGACCACCCAGCGTCCGCCGTACGTGGTGTCGCCGTTGTCGACCAGCTTGGGCGCCTCGCCCGGGCCGCACAGGCCGAGAGCCTCGTAGAGCAGCAGTTCGTTGGCCGAGAAACAGTCGTGCAGCTCGATCACCTGGAAGTCCTCCGGGCCCAGCCCCGACTGGTCGTAAACCTGTTGCGCGGCTTGCACGTTCATGTCGTAGCCGATGAGGTTCTTGGCGCTGCCGTCGAACGTCGACGCGAAGTCGGTGGTCATCGCCTGGCCGACGATCTCGACCGCCTGGCCGGCCAGCCCGTGCTGGTCGACGTAGCTCTCCGAGGCCAGGATCGCCGCGCCCGAACCGTCCGAGGTCGGCGAGCACTGCAGCTTGGTCAGCGGGTCGGAGATCATCCGCGCCGCCAGGATGTCGTCGAGCGTGTAGGACTCCTGGAACTGCGCGTACGGGTTGTTGACGGAGTGCTTGTGGTTCTTGTAGCCGATCTTGGCGAAGTGCTCGGCGGTGGAGCCGTACTGGCGCATGTGCTCGCGCCCGGCGGCGCCGAACATCCACGGCGCGACGGGCATCGCGAACTCGTCGATCGCGGCCATCGCCTTGACGTGCTTGCCCATCGGCGATTCGCGGTCCTGGGCGCCGCCGCCGAGCGAGCCCGGTTGCATCTTCTCGAATCCGAGCGCGATCGCGCAGTCGACGATCCCGCCGCGGATGGCCTGCGCCGCCAGGAAAAGCGCGGTCGAGCCGGTCGAGCAGTTGTTGTTGACGTTGACGATCGGGATGCCGGTCATGCCCAGCTCGTAGAGCGCCCGCTGGCCCGACGTCGAGTCGCCGGCGACGTAGCCGACGTAGCCCTGCTGCACGTCGCGGTAGTCGACACCGGCGTCGGCGAGCGCGTTGGTGCCCGACTCCCGCGCCATGTCCGGGTAGTCCCAGCCCTCACGGCGGCCCGGCTTCTCGAATTTCGTCATGCCGACGCCGACGACGTAAACCTTGTTGGACATAGCTCGCGCCTTCCGAATGGTGGGCTTTTTGACACCCGTCTAGGCGGCAGCTTAGCTCCGCGGGTTGGTCACCCGGAACCCCGGCTGCGACGCCGTCATCCCATGCTCATCGCCACCCGTTTTGCGTAGGCTCGAACCAGTACCGACGACGAAAGATTCACGACTATGAAGGCAACGGTCACCCCCGAGGCCGCCGACGCGATTGCCGAGATCGCCAAGCGCCATGGGCTCTCCCAGGAAGCGGTGCTTTCGATGCTGGTCGCGCTGCGCATCGGTGGCGGCACCATGGCCCAGTTCTCCATCCCCGAGCTCGGGGGCAACGGGCAGTGGATGCGGGGCGGCATGACGATGGTCGGCAACATGTTCGACAACGCGCTCAAGGCCCGCGTCGACGCGCTGTGCAACGAGCTGGCCCAGCTGCTCGCCACCACCGCGGTATTTCCCGCCCAGCCCCCGGACTCCCCGGTCGCGTACGCCTCGACCAACTGGTGGCCGGCCGACCTCGGGGTGCCGAGTTCGGTCGGCGGACAGAACGACGTGCGCTATGCGTTCTTCCCGAGCACGCGGCGCCTGGCCATCCACATCAACGGCGTCACAAGAGTTTTCGATACCGGCGAGCACCAGATCGGCGGGGTGCAACAGCAGCAGGGTGCCGGCTACAGTTCAGTGAGCTTCACCAGCCAGTTCGGCACCTTCGGCGTGTCGAGTCTGCATGAGGTCGGTAGCCACCAGGCGGCGCAGTCTCCCGCGGCGCCCGCCCCCGGCTACCAAGCGCAGTACCAGTCCGGCCCGACGCCACAATTTGCACCCGAGATGCAATTTCCACCCGAGGCGCCGGCAGCCAAACAACCTGCCGGCCCACCGGAGGACTCCGCGACAATCGTCGCGGCCATCGAATCGCTGGCCGGCTTGCACGAGCGCGGCATCCTGTCCGACGAGGAGTTCGCCGCGAAGAAGACCGAACTGCTCGGCCGGCTCTGACGCTTGACGTCCTCCGCGCAGTGAACTGCGCGGATTCCTCGTGCTGACCGGCTGTCTCGATAGGCGCTCATGCGGCTATCGCCGTGGGCTGGTCGGCAGGGGAGGTTCGCGTCGAGCGGCTCTGTCGCTTCTTCAAGGCCCTGCGGGCCTTGATACGCGCCGCTGACCTCCGCGAAGGCGGATGCCTGCGGCCTCGCCGCTTGGATACTGCCACGGCCGGACTTCGACGCCCATCAACGTCGTGACGGCGGAGCAACCAACCGTTGTTGGCTGCCTCCAAGTCCAGCCTGTCGAGACCATCAGCCCCCGGGTGGACATGCAGTCCCAGGTAGGCCGAAAACAGGTCCCGGTCCTCTTTAATGCCGCACTCACAACGGTGGACCCGTTGGGAGAGCGGCTTTTTCTTCTTGATCCCGCACAGACAGGTTTGTGACAGGGCTGTGGTTGTGGTGTTGAACTCGTAGAGACGCTCACCGCCGGCGCTTTCAGCCTTGCGGCGCATCATCGCCACGAGCAACCCCGGTGCCCGGTCGCGCACACTGCGCGGGAAGTTTTTCTGCCACGCGACGTAATCCAGCTTCTCGCACGCAAGATCAGCGCCGTGGCTCAACAACCTATTAGCCAACCCACCGTGCAACGTCTTACGGTGCTCAGCGAGCCGGCGGTGCTCCTCGGCCGCACCCGTGCTCGCACGCTTGGCTGCGTGGGATCGCTGCCGCCAATGGCAGCCCCCGGTCTTGTGGGTGCCGTCGGAGTGAAAACAATCCGGCGACCCGGCACGATGCTGGCGATCTAAGTGCCGCTGGCGGCGGCGCAACCGCATCGTGTTCAGTCGGAGCCGATCCGCGAGTGGCTCAATCCATCCCGTCCACGTTCCGTCGCTTCGCGCCACGCTGACCGCGATCTGGCTGGGACCCAGATCGAACGACACGCGTCCCTCGCCGACCGAATGCCGCCGTGTCGGGTGCCCATCGCAGACAAGTTGCATGCGGTAGGTGTCGCGCCCGGCGATGACGGTGCGCACGATCCGGGTGAACAACACTTTCCCAGCCGCGATCAGCGCCTCAATCTCGGCCAGCTCAGCCTGTTGTTCCTTGCCGCGCCGGCCCGTCGAAGCAGGAGCGGCGATCCCAATCACGAAACCGGCGCCCCATTGCAGACCCACCAGTCGCCCGGCCGCGTCGGTCTTTGGCCGCAGCGCACCGTTGCCGTCCTTGGTCGCCAACGAACGCAATCCACGCTTGGTCGACTTGAACCTCGGCTTGCCCTTTTTGCCAAGATGCCATTGATTGACCGCATCGAACGCCCGCGCACCCACACTCTGAGTCTCCTGGGCCGGCAGGTGCTCACGCACCCAAGACTTGCGCAACCCCGATCCGAACGACTGCGCCGCATCGGCGGCGAAACCGTGAGCCTGCGCCACCGCGTTGAACGCCGCCCGCCGGGCCGATCGCTGCGCCGGTGTGCGGCTCGGCAACTGCCGAGCCGCCTGCCACGCCAGGTCGGACTTCACCGCACGGCTGCGGGCGATGAACTCACCCAGCACCGCGTTGTACACCCGCACCCCGGTGAAAAACCGGGTCCTCATGTCGCGGCACTGCCAGGGATTGGGGCGCAGCGGCCACGACCGCACATGGGTGGGTGCGCCCTTCGGGCGTTTGCGGGCGCGCAGCTTACCCACCACCGGCTGCGCGGCCGGTGTCGGTTCGATGCGGTAGCCATCACCCATCTGCACCACCGCAACATAAGGCCCACCCCTGACATCCCAGACCTACCGACGTGCCCGACACAGCGTGTCGTTGCTGCACGCACATTTGGTGTTGTGACCAAGTACCGCAGGGCGGTGTTCACCGCACATGATGCGTGCGGTATGCGCCGAACTCGACGCCGAATTTGATCGAGTTCAACGGCGAAGCCGACCACCTGCACCTGCACATCGCCTACCCGCCGACCTTGACGATCTCGACGCTGGCGCAAAGACTGAAAGGCCGCACGCCTTACGCCATGCGACGCGAATACACCGGGCACTGTGTCCGCGCCCGCACGCGCGGACACCGTGGTCGCCAACTTACTTCGCCGTCTCCTGCGGCGGCGCACCGCTGTCCATCATCAAGCAACACATCGACGGCCAAGCCCGACCGCTTTGAACGCCAGGCTGCGCCCGGCAAACAACGCGATGGGCTTACCCCGGACTGAAGTCCGGGGCCTGCGCCCAAGAAAAGTCCGGTCAGAGCGTGGCCGGGCGGAGCACCACGACGGACCTGGTCCGGGAACCCTCGTCGCGCAGCAGCGCGATCACCCGACCGTCGCCGTCGCTGGCGGCATAAACGCCGTCGATTCCGGCCGGCGCCAGGGACCGGCCGTTGCTTGCCGCCAGGGCCTCCTCGGCCGAGAGGTCGCGGCGCGGAAACATCAGCAGGCACGCCTCGTCCAGGGTCAGGCTCAGCCGGGGCGCCTCCGCCAGGTCGTCGAGAGGGCGGGCCTGGTCGAGCGAGAAGCGCCCAACGCGGGTGCGCCGCAACGCCGTCAAGTGCCCGCCCACGCCCAGCGCGGCGCCCAGATCCCGGGCCAGCGCGCGGATGTAGGTGCCCGACGAGCAGTCGACCTCGACGTCGAAGTCGACGAGGCGATCGTGAGCTCGCACCGCCAGCAGCTCGAAGCGGTCGATGCGCACCGGCCGCGGTTGCAGATCGACGGTGTGGCCCTCGCGGACCAGCCGATACGCGCGACGGCCGTCTACCTTGATCGCGCTGACGGCCGACGGCACCTGCTCGATGTCCCCGCGCAACACGGCCATCGCCCGGGCGATCTCTTCGGTACTCACGTGGTCCGCCGAAACCGATTGCAGCACTTCGCCTTCGGCGTCCTCGGTGGAGGTGGTCTGACCGAGGCGGATGGTGGCAGCATACGACTTCGACGCCCCGGTGAGCAGGCCGAGGATCTTGGTGGCCCGCTCGACGCCGATCACCAGCACGCCGGTGGCCATCGGGTCCAGCGTCCCCGCGTGCCCCACCCGGCGCGTGGCAAAGATGCGGCGGCAGCGGCCCACGACGTCGTGACTGGTCATCCCTGCCGGCTTGTCGACCACGACAAGTCCCGCGCCCGTGCTCATAGGACGATGCCGGTAAGCACCAGTCCCCGCTCGACCGACCAGCGGCCCCGCAGCGCGGTCAGCGGCGGACCCGACAGCGCGGCGCCGTCGATCAGGATCTTGGAGACGAACGTCCCGGTGCTTCCCCGGCCGGTCGGATCGGGGTCGAACACGATGTGGGCGTCCTCGAAACCCAGCCAGCGCTCGGTCAGCGGGAACCACGCCTTGTAGGTTGCTTCCTTGGCGCAGAACAGGATCCGGTCCCAGTGCAGGCCGGCGGGCAACGCGGCGATCTCCTGGCGTTCGTCGTCGAGAGCGATCGCGCCCAGGACGCCGTCGGGCAGCACGTCGTGCGGTTCGGCGTCGATGCCCACCGAGCGCACCGCGCCGGCGCGCCCCACCACCGCGCCGCGGTAGCCCGTGCAGTGGGTGAGGCTGCCCACCACACCATCGGGCCAGCAGGGTTGGCCCTTCTCGCCCTTGAGGATCGGCACCGGCGGCACCCCGAGCTCGCGCATCGCGATGCGGGCGCAGTGCCGGACGGTGATGAACTCGTTGCGCCGCTTGGCGACCGACTTGGCGATCAGCGGCTCCTCTTCGGGCAGCGGGGTCAGGCCCGGCGGGTCGGAATACACCTCCGCGTACGCGAGATCCTGCGATGCGGTGTCGGGCAACACCGCCGACACCAGCGTGCGGGCCGTCATCGAGACTGCCGCTGCCGCACTCGTTCCCGGAATTGCTGGGCCTGTCGGCGCATCTCGGGGGTGATCACGAAGTGACCGCCGAAGTCGTTGAGGTAACCCGGCGCGTACTGGGGATCGGGCAGCACCTGGCGCAGCCAGCTGTACGGCTTGCGGCGGCGCCACTCCCGCGGGTAACCCACCGACACCTCCTCGAAGCGCACGTCGTCGTACCAGGTGGTGCGCGGAATGTGCAGGTGCCCGTACACCGAGCAGATCGCGTTGTAGCGGGTATGCCAGTCGGCGGTCTTGGTGGTACCGCACCACAGCGAGAACTCCGGGTAGAACAACGCGTCGCAGGGGTCGCGCACCAACGGAAAGTGGTTCACCAGGACGGTCGGCGTCATCCAGTCCAGCTGTTCGAGGCGGGCGCGCGTGGCGGCCAGCCGCTCGCGACACCAGGCCTCGCGGGTGGCGTACGGCTCGGACGAGAGCAGGAACTCGTCGGTGGCCACCACGTTGCGCTGCCTTGCGATCGCCAGGCCCTCGGCTTTGCTCGTCGCCCCCTCGGGCAAGAAGGTGTAGTCGTAGAGCAGAAACATCGGCACGATCGTGGCCGGCCCGCCGCGCTCGGTCCACACCGGAAACGGATGCTCCGGCGTGACCACGCCCAACTCGTCGCACATGTTGACCAGGTAGTCGTAGCGCGCCTTGCCGAAGATCTGCACGGGATCCCGGGTGGTGGTCCACAGCTCGTGGTTGCCGGGCACCCAGATCACCTTGGCGAACCGGCGCCGCAGCACGTCAAGCGCCCAGCGGATGTCGTCGGTGCGTTCGGCGACGTCGCCAGCGACGATCAGCCAGTCGTCCGGCGACGACGGGTACAGCGATTCGGTGACCGGCTTGTTGCCCAGGTGACCGGTGTGCAGGTCGGAAACCGCCCACAGCGTCGGCTGCGCACCATTCCTCGATTCCCGGCTCGCCACGACTAACCAGCCTAACGACCCGCGGCGATGAGCCGGTTTCCGCCAGGCCCTTGCCCGCGGGATTAGAACGTGTTCTCTTTTCACTGCGGGGGCTCTACACTCCCGGCAAGGGAGGGTAGGAGATGTCGGTGATCGCCAAGCTGCGGCTGGTTTCGGCGCTGGGTGCGCTGGCCACGGCGCTGGTCGCGGGCTGGCAGAGCGCCCCGCCGGGGCCGAGCGGCGGTGGTCCGGTCGAGCTGCGGTCGACGGCCGAACCGATGGAGACCACCATGAAGAGTCCCATCGTGGCCACCACCGACCCGCGTCCGTTCGACGCGTGCGAGGACATCCCGTTCGACGTCGTGCAGCGGCTCGGGTTGGGCTTCACACCGCCCGAACACGAGGATGGGCTGCGCTGCCACTTCGACGCGGGCAACTACCAGCTGGCCGTCGAGCCGATCATCTGGCGCACCTACGAGCAATCCCTGCCCGCCGACGCGATCGAGACCACGATTGCCGGGCACCGCGCGGCGCAGTACTGGGTGATGAAGCCGACCTATCACAACAGCTTCTGGTTCTTCTCCTGCATGGTCGCGTTCAAGACCAGCTACGGGGTGCTGCAGCAGGCGCTGTACTACTCGGCCGTCTACTCCAACCCGGAGGTGGACTGCATGTCCACCAATCTGCAGCGCGCCAACGACCTCGCGCCGTACTACAAGTTCTGATAAAGCCGCCCGGCGTCGGAGGAAATACCTAGTGTGGGGTCGGTGAGCACCACCTCGACGCGCCCCGCCCAGCCCAATCCCCGCACGCTGGCACGGGTGGGCGACGCCGCGCTCGGCCGGCTGTTGGGCCTGCCCCGGGCCACCACCGAGTACACCGTGGAGCGCGTCGACGTGCCGATGCGCGACGGGGTCACGCTGGCGGCCGACCACTACGCGCCGGTCACCTCCAGCCCCGCGGGCACCCTGCTCGTCCGCGGACCGTACGGGCGGGGGTTTCCCTTTTCGCACGCCTACGCACGGCTGTACGCCGCTCGCGGCTACCACGTCGTGCTGCAGAGCGTGCGCGGGACGTACGGGTCGGGCGGCGATTTCGACCCGATGGTCAACGAGGCCGCCGACGGCGCCGACACGGTCGTCTGGCTGCGCGAGCAGCCCTGGTTCACCGGCCGGTTCGGCACCGTCGGGGTGTCCTACCTGGGCTTCACCCAGTGGGCGCTGCTGGGAGACCCGCCACCGGAGCTGGCCGCGGCCGTGATCACCGCGGGCCCACACGATTTCAACGCCTCGGTGTGGGGCACCGGCTCGTTCGCCGTCAACGACTTCCTGGGCTGGAGCGATCTGGTCGCCCACCAGGAGGATCCGCGAGGGGTCAAGATGGCGCTGCGCCAGCTGCAGGCCCGGCGCAAGGTGGCCGAGGCGGCGCGTGCGCTGCCCCTGGGCGCCGCCGCCCGGGCGATGCTCGGCAAGGGCGCGCCGTGGTTCGAATCGTGGATCGAACACCACGAGCAGGACGACGTGTTCTGGGACGCGCGGCGGTTCACCGACGCGCTGGACCCGGCGCGGGTTCCGGTGCTGCTCATCGGCGGCTGGCAGGACATCTTCATCCGGCAGACGCTGCAGCAGTATGCCCAGCTAAGCGGGCGCGGCGTCGAGGTCGCGCTCACCGTCGGCCCCTGGACGCACACCCAGCTGCTCGGCAAGGCGCTCCCGATCAGCGCGCGCGAGACGCTGGATTGGCTGGACGCCCACCTGGGCGGCGAGCCCCAGCGCCGGCCGAGCAGCGTGCACGTGTACGTCACCGGCGCGGACAAAGGCCAAGCCTGGCGCCACCTGCCCGACTGGCCGCCCGCCACCACCGAACGGGCGTTGTACCTGCGGCCCGGCCGGCACCTGGGCGAGACGGCGCCGGCCCCGGACGGGTTGGCACCGGCCACATTTCGTTCCGACCCAGCCGACCCGACGCCGACCACCGGCGGCCCGCTGCTGTCCACGAACGGGGGCTACCGCGACGACACCCGCCTCGCCTCGCGCGACGACGTCCTGGCGTTCACCAGCCTCACGCTCACTCACGACCTCTACGTGTACGGGACCCCCGTGGTCGAGCTGGCGCACAGCTCCGACAACCCCCACGTCGATCTGTTCGTTCGGGTGAGCGAGGTGGACGCCAAGGGCCGCTCCCGCAATGTCAGCGACGGCTACCGGCGATTGGGCGCCGCCGACGCCGCCGCCGGGACGGAGATCGTGCGGGTGGAGCTCGACGGGATCGCCCACCGCTTCCGCGCCGGCTCGCGGATCCGCGTCCTGATCGCGGGCAGCTGGTTTCCGCGCTTTGCGCGCAACCTCGGCTCCGGCGAACCGTTGTTGACGGCCGGGCAGGCCACGCCGGCCACCCACTTTGTGCACTACGGGCTTTCCCGGCTGCTACTTCCCGAGGGCCCCGCCGACCCGCTAACCGACCGCATCGCGGACCCGCAGCGCCACCCGGCGTAGCGCGGCCTCGTCGTGCACCGGCGCGGCGTATCGAACGTCGGCCAGCGGCAGCTGCGTCCAGCTGGTGCAGCCGCCGTACTCGGGGGCCCGCGGGATCCGCACCGGCTCGGTCAACGGGATCACCGACACCACCAGCACCGCCAGCTTGTGCTTGGGCCGGAAGTCCAGGCGATCCTCGCGCACCGATTCGGCGGTCCAGATGTGCAGGTCCTCGATCGCCGGCAGGCCATCCGGCCGGTTGACCTCTTGCGCCGCAACGACTTTCGCTGCGGCGCGCAGCACCAGGTGGTCGTCGGCGCTGTCGGCGGCCCCGGCGTCCAGCAGGTCGCGGTGCTCGGGCCGGACGCGCTGGGCCTGACTGTGGGCGACGGTCGGGAACAGCAAGAACTCCCGGGCCGCGAGCTCGAACCGCTTCTCGCCGATGCCGCCCTTGCGCAGCAGCACCCGCTGGCGGCCGTCGAGCAGCGCGTGCACGACCGCGCCCCACTCCTTGAGCGCGGGCGTGGTGGTCGTCAGCATTGCGCGTTGGCGAGGCGGGCCCGCACCTCCGGGCGGCGCAACGGCGGCACGGTCTTGGGTGGCTGGCGCCGCGGCGGCAGGGCCGCCAGCAATCGCGCCGTCGTCTCGGTGACCTCGGCGACCGCGGCCTCGAACGCGTCGACATTGGCGGCCGAGGGGCGGGTGATGCCGCTGACCTTGCGCACGTACTGGCGCGCCGCCGCCGCGACCTCCTCCGGGGTGGCCTCAGGCTGCAGGCCCCGCAGTTCGGTGATGTTCCGGCACATGGTCTCAACGATAAGCGTCGGGAACGACCCTCTACGGTGAACACATGACAGACGTCCTGCTGATCGAGACCGACGAGCGGGTGCGCACCCTGACCCTCAACCGCCCGGAGGCGCGCAACGCACTGTCCTCGGCCTTGCGGGACCGCTTCTTCGGCGCCCTGGCCGACGCCGAGACCGACGACGGCGTCGACGTCGTCATCGTCACCGGCGCCGACCCGGTGTTCTGCGCGGGGCTGGACCTCAAGGAGCTGGGCAGTGAGACGGCGCTCCCCGACATTTCGCCGCGCTGGCCGGCGCTGACCAAGCCGGTGATCGGCGCGATCAACGGCGCCGCGGTCACCGGCGGGCTGGAGCTGGCCCTGTACTGCGACGTCCTGATCGCCTCCGAGCAGGCCCGCTTCGCCGACACGCACGCCCGCGTGGGCCTGCTGCCGACCTGGGGACTGACCGTGCGGCTCCCCCAGAAGGTGGGCGTCGGCCTGGCCCGGCGGATGAGCCTGACCGGGGACTACCTGTCGGCCGCCGACGCGCTGCGCGCCGGCCTGGTGACCGAGGTGGTGCCGCACGAGCTGCTGCTGCCCACCGCCCGCCAGGTGGCGGCGTCGATCGTCACCAACAACCAGAACGCGGTGCGGGCGTTGCTGGCGTCCTATCACCGCATCGACGACACGCACACCAGCACCGGGCTGTGGCTGGAGGCCACGGCCGCCCGGCAGTTCCGCACCAGCGGCGACGACATCGCCGCCAACCGCGACGCGGTCCTGCAGCGCGGGCGGGCCCAGGTGCGTTAGGAGGAAGCGATGCGTGCCCACCGCTGCGCCCTGCGTGCCCTCGGCGGCCTGACCCTGGCGGCCGCCGTGATACCGGTGCCGCAGGCCGGCGCGGTGCCACCGCCGGGCTTCCCCAACCTCGACGGCTTCACCTCCGTCGCCGCGGACGGCTACGCCACCACGCCGCAGGGCAGCGCGACCCGGATCAGCTTTGCGCCCACGCCGACGCTGGTGTGCGACTTCTACGGCGGAACGGCGCCCCCGCCGCAACCGTCACAAGACATCAAGTGCAGCGGCGACATGCCCGGCATGGACGACGTGCCGTTCCCCGGCGGCGGGCACACGAAGCCGGGTGACTGCGTCGTAGGCGCGGTGAACTTCAAGGGGCCGGGCTACGAGTTGAGCCGCATGACCTACAGCGGTTGCGAAGGCAACCCGCCCCCCTTGACATCCGGCGGTAAGCCGTTGGCGACGGGACAGAAGGTGTCGTACCTGAACGTGACGTGCGCCGTTGGCGCCGACAACCTGGTGGCCTGCCTGGACACCACCAGCGGGGACCACGGTTTCGTGCTGCAGCGCTCGGGAAGCTGGGCGTTCTGACGCGCGCTCAGCCGAGCGCTGCGCGCAGGGACGCGACCGCGTCGTCGATCGAACCAACGGTCGAATAACCGGCGGCGAGCCGGTGGCCCCCGCCGCCGAACTCCGACGCGACCGCCGCCAGATCCACCTGCGCCTTGGCCCGCATCGACACCGACCAGTGCTGCGGGTCGACCTCCTTGAACACCGCCGCCACCTCCGCCTGCTGCGTGGTGCGCACGATGTCGACGATGCTCTCGACTTCCTCGGCGCGAGAGCTGATCCAGTCCCGGTGCTCGACGACCGCATACACCAGCCCGCGACCGCCGGCCGCGTCCGGCACCAGTTGCGCCGAGCCCAGCACCCGCGACAGCAGCGGCAGCCACCCGAACGGGTGGGTGTCCATCAGCGTCCGGCTGATCGCGGCGTTGTCGACGCCGAGGTCGACCAGCCGGGCCGCCAGCCGAAGCGCCCGGGCGCTGGCCCAGCGGAAGGATCCGGTGTCGGTGGTCAGGCCGGCGTAGATGCAGTGCGCGACGTCCCGGTCGATCGGCTCGTCCCACGCATCGAGGATGTCCGCGATCATCATCGTCGTGGAATCCGCCGACACGTCGATGAAGTTGGCGCTGCCGAACAGATCGTTGGAGGCGTGGTGGTCGATGACCAGCGACGGGCGGCCCGGGCCGGCCAGGTCGCTCAGCTCCCCGAGCCGCTTGACGCTCGGAACGTCAACGGTCACAACCAAATCGACATCGCGGCGCAGCTCGTCCGGGCGCACCAGCAGCTCACAGCCGGGCAACGAGGCCAGCGACTCGGGCAGCGACGCCGGCGCGGCGAAGCTGACCTCGACGCGCTTGCCGCACCGGTCCAGCACCAGCGCCAACGCCAGCCCCGCGCCGATGGTGTCGGCGTCGGGGTGGACGTGGGCGATCACCGCGATCGACTCGGCGCGCGCCAGCAACTCGACGGCGCCGCCGGCGTCGACACGTGCCCCGATCCGCGGGGCACTGGCCACGTCAGTCTTCGGGTCGATCGTCGTCACCGGCGTTCCCGTCCCCGGCCCCGCTTACCCGGTATGGATCGGCCTCCCCGGCCGGCTTGGCACCCGAGCGAACCCGCGCGAGATCGGCGTCCGCGGCCCGGGCACGCTCCAGCAACTCGTCCATCCGCTGCACGCTGTCGGCCGTCGTGTCGCGGGTGAACGTCAGCGTCGGCGTGAAGCGCACGCCGGTGCCGGCCCCGACCTTGGTGCGCAGCGCCCCCTTGGCCCGCTCCAGCGCGGCCGCCGCGGCGGCATAGTCGGGCTCGTCGTCCAGCGTGCGGCCCATCACCGTGTAGAACACGGTCGCGTCGTGCAGGTCGGCGGTCACCTTCGCGTCGACGATGGTCACCCCGTCCAGGCCCGGATCCTTGATCTCGAACTCGATCGCCGAGGCGACGATGGTGAAGATCCGTTTGGCCAACCGGCGCGCCCTTGCGGGGTCAGGCATGATTCACCGCCTCTCCCCCGCAAGCGGGAGGTACCCCCACCTCATCACACAATCCCTTCTGCATCGTCAGCGGTGGCAATCAGGCGCGTTCCTTCTGCACCAGCTCGTAGGACTCGATGATGTCGCCTTCCTTGATGTCGTTGTAGCCCAACGTCATACCGCATTCGAAGCCCTCGCGCACCTCGGTCACGTCGTCCTTCTCGCGGCGCAACGAGGTGATCGTGAGGTTGTCGGCGACCACGATGTTGTCCCGCAGCAGGCGGGCCTTCGCGTTGCGGCGCACCACCCCCGAGCTGATCATGCAGCCGGCGATGAGGCCGACCTTGGAGGAGCGGAACAGCGCCCGGATCTCGGCGCGGCCCAGCTGGTTCTCCTCGTAGATCGGCTTGAGCATGCCGCGCAGGGCCTTCTCGATCTCGTCGATCGCCTGGTAGATCACCGAGTAGTAGCGGATCTCCACACCCTCGCGGTTGGCCAGCTCCGTCGCCTTGCCCTCGGCGCGCACGTTGAACCCGATGATGATCGCGTCCGACGCCGACGCCAGGTTGACGTTGGTCTCGGTGATGCCGCCGACGCCGCGGTCGATGACGCGCAGCGCCACCTCGTCGTCGACCTGGATGCCCATCAGGGCCTCCTCCAGCGCCTCGACCGTACCGGCGTTGTCGCCCTTGAGGATCAGGTTCAGCTGGCTGGTTTCCTTCAGCGCCGAGTCCAGGTCCTCCAGGCTGATCCGCTTGCGCGAACGGGCCGCCAGGGCGTTGCGCTTGCGGGCGCTGCGCCGGTCGGCGATCTGCCGCGCGATGCGGTCCTCATCGACGACCAGGAAGTTGTCACCGGCGCCGGGCACCGAGGTGAACCCGATGACCTGCACCGGCCGCGACGGCAGCGCCTCCTCGACGTCCTCGCCGTGCTCGTCGACCATGCGGCGGACGCGGCCGTAGGCGTCGCCGGCCACCACCGAGTCGCCGACCCGCAGCGTGCCGCGCTGCACCAGCACCGTGGCGACCGGCCCGCGGCCGCGGTCCAGGTGCGCCTCGATCGCCACACCCTGCGCCTCCATGTCGGGGTTGGCCCGCAGGTCCAGGGCGGCGTCCGCGGTCAGCAGCACCGCCTCCTCCAGCGCCTCGATGTTGGTGCCCACCTTCGCAGAGATGTCCACGAACATCGTGTCACCGCCGAATTCCTCTGGCACCAAACCGAATTCGGTGAGCTGCCCGCGGATCTTCTGCGGGTCGGCGCCCTCCTTGTCGATCTTGTTCACCGCCACCACGATCGGCACGTCCGCGGCCTGCGCGTGGTTGATGGCCTCCACCGTCTGCGGCATCACGCCGTCGTCGGCGGCG
>NZ_LZKE01000230.1:0-2984 GCF_001672675.1 Mycobacterium sp. E2327 | reverse complement strand
CCACGCCGAGGTTCAGCAGCGCCTCGCGCCGGGCGACGCGCATCGGCGCGATGTCGTGCACCGGCAGGCGGTGGCGGGTGCGCAGCCGCCAGCTCATGACCACGGTGCCCACCCGCGCGACCCACGGCCAGCGCAGCCCGGGCACGGGCCGGCGCCGGCCGGTCACCAGGTCGGCACCGTGGTCGAGCGCGGCGACCAGCCGGGGCAGGTCGCCGGGGTCCATGGAGCCGTCAGCGTCGATGACCGCGACGATCGGGGTGGTCGCGGCTACCACGCCGGCGTGCACCGCCGCCCCGTAGCCGGCCCGCGGCTCGGCGACCACGTGGGCGCCGAAACGGGTTGCCACCGCGGCGGTTTGGTCGGTGCTGTTGTTGTCGACGACCAGCGCCCGATAACCCGCGGGGATGGCCGCCGACGACCCCGCCCACCACGCCGCCGACCACGCCACCCACGACGACGGAGGCGCCGGTGACCACGACGCAGCCACCCGTGACCACGACGCAGGCTCCGGTGACGACGACGCAGGCTCCGGTGACGACGACGCAGGCGCCGGTGACGACGCAGGCTCCGGTGACGACGCAGGCGCCCCCGCCGACGACGCAGGCGCCGCCGCCGACGAAACCGCAGACGCAGCAAACCATTCCGCCGCAGACACAGCAGACCGTTCCGCATACCCAGCAGCCGGTGACCCCACAACAGCCGGTGACTCCGAAGCCGCCGCCGGCCACCACCCATCACTGATCGCGGCCCAGCGCATGCCCGACGACGCGGTCACGGTGGTGTTGCCCTGCCTCAACGAAGAGGAGTCGCTGCCGGGGGTGCTGGCGGCCATCCCCGCGGGTTATCGGGCGCTGGTCGTCGACAACAACAGCACCGACCAAACCGCCGCGGTGGCAACCCGTTTCGGCGCCCACGTGGTCGCCGAGCCGCGGGCCGGCTACGGGGCGGCGGTGCACGCCGGCGTGGTAGCCGCGACCACCCCGATCGTCGCGGTCATCGACGCTGACGGCTCCATGGACCCCGGCGACCTGCCCCGGCTGGTCGCCGCGCTCGACCACGGTGCCGACCTGGTGACCGGCCGGCGCCGGCCCGTGCCCGGGCTGCGCTGGCCGTGGGTCGCGCGGGTGGGCACCGTGGTCATGAGCTGGCGGCTGCGCACCCGCCACCGCCTGCCGGTGCACGACATCGCGCCGATGCGCGTCGCCCGGCGCGAGGCGCTGCTGAACCTCGGCGTCGTCGTGGGGGGCGTGTACGTCGGGGGCGTGTAGGGCGGGTACGGGTTGTACGGCGGGCGCCAGCCCGGGTACGGGACGATGACCGGGTACGGGATCGGTCCGTCCGGGTTGGGCATCAAACCGGGAACGGGCTCCGGCGCCGGGGCAACCGGGGCCGAACCCGGCGATGCCAGCTGCGGCGGGATGTAGCCGTTGGCGTCCGGGATCACGCCGCCCTGGAACCCCGCGTTGGGCTGATCGATCGGCGGCGGCGGCACCGGCGCCTGCTGCTGCGTCGGCAACAGCGGCATGAACTTGCCCGGGGCGGCATTCTGGTGGCCGATCACCGGCTGCGCGCTCGCGGTCGGCCGGATGGCGATCGCCACGGCCGCGGCCAGTGTCGCGAATCCCACGACGGCGAAGGCGATGACGGCGTTGCCGAGCACCAGCGACCGTCGGCTCAGCGGCATCCGACTGGTCATTTCCGGATCCGCGGCGTCGTCGGGGAAGTCGCCGTACTCGTCTAGCCCGCCGGCGAACGGGTCGGCGTCCTCGGCCTGCGAGTACGCCAGCTGCGGTTCCTCTCCGCCGGAGCCCGCCAGCTCGGACGTCGGGGCGATCCCGGTCGCTTCCCCGGCGGCCGCGGTCGCGGGGGCCATCGCCGTCGCGTCCCCGAGCACCCCGAGCGCGGGCGCCATCGCGGTCGCCGCGCCCGCCGTGACCGGCGGCTGGGGCGTCGTGGGCGCCAACCCGGCCGCCAGCGCCGCACCGCGCGCGAACGCGAATTCCGGCCGCTCGAGCACCTCGACCCGCAGGGCCGATCGGGCGCGAATCCGTTCGGCGAGGCTGGTCAGGTTTTCCAGGGTGCCCAGCACGTAGGCGGCGCTCACGGCGAACGGCGCGGACTGCAGCCAGTCCAGCAGCATGTCCGCCGCCGCGGCGACGGCGTCAACGCCCTGCAGGGCCGCGGTGGCCAGGATCTCGGCCGCACCGGCGGCGCCCAGCGCGACCAACGTCGCCGCCTCGGCGGTGACCACGAGCGCGACGGCGCCGGGCAGCGTGACACCGCGGAAGACCGTGCGCAGCAGCGCCGCCACCGCGTCGGGCTGCGAAACCACCCCCACGTCGGGAACCCCGGAGTCGGCCAGCGCCTGGCGAAACGCTTCCGCCTGCCCGGGATCCGGCGAATACAGCCGGGTCGCGACCAGATGGCGGCCCTCGGCGGCCAGCGCCTGCTGCGCGCCGGTCACCGTCTGGATCAACGTTTCGAACGGCTCAATGGGCAGCTCGACCACCAGGTGCTTGATCGCCGCGTAGCCGCCCCCGACGGGCCCGACGAGCGCCAACCGGGCGATGGAACCGGCCACCGCAACGCCGAGCACCGCGTCCATCGCCCCCAGACGTCGCGACGTAAGGCCCACTGGGCCGGTTTGGGCGTCGTCGTCCTCGGGCTCGGTCAGCCATTCCATCGGGAGCAGGTCGGATTCCCCGGCCATCGAGTACGCCAGGTCGGCTCCCACCTGGCCGCCCGGGGGAACTCCCCCGACCGCGGGCGCCATCGCCGTCGCATCCCCGGCCGACCCGACCGCGGGCGCCATCGCCGTCGCGTCCCCGGCCGACCCCACCGCGGGGGCCATCGCCGTCGCGTCCCCCGCGGGCCCGGCCGCCATGGCCGCGCCGCGGGCCAGCGCAACGGTGGGGTCCTCGTCGGGCCGCGGCGGCGCGCCCGCCCCGGACAGCGCCTGCGCTTCCGACAGCACGGCGACGTTG